>CADBML010000202.1 GCA_902795825.1 uncultured Bacteroidales bacterium | reverse complement strand
TCGACTGGCAAGAAGGGCGACCACCTCATCGGCGACTTCTACGTGCTTTTCGACAAGCACTACAAAGAGGAAGTGGCGCAACTTATGACTGAGGGCCAATCGGAAGAGGAAGCCAAGCAGAACGCCCCGCTGATGCTCGAAGCCCGCGAAATGCTCCGCCTCTGGGAACAGAAAGATCCCGAAGTGCGCCGCCTTTGGGAAATGATGAACTCGTGGGTGTATGCCGGCTTCGACGAAACCTACCGCCGCCTCGGCGTGGATTTCGACAAAATCTACTACGAAAGCCAAACCTACCTTGAAGGCAAGGAAAAAGTGCTCGAAGGCCTCGAAAAAGGCATTATGTACCGCAAGGACGACGGCTCCGTTTGGGCCGACCTGACCGATGCCGGCCTCGACCACAAACTCCTCCTCCGCAGCGACGGCACTTCCGTGTATATGACGCAGGACATCGGCACAGCCCGCCTCCGCTATCAGGACTATCCCATCGACAAGATGATATATGTGGTCGGCAACGAGCAGAACTACCACTTCCAGGTGCTGTCGATTCTCCTCGACCGCCTCGGCTTCAAATGGGGCAAGGACCTCGTACACTTCTCCTACGGAATGGTAGAACTTCCCGAAGGAAAGATGAAAAGCCGCGAAGGCACCGTGGTCGATGCCGACGACCTTATCGAAGAGATGGTCAACGCCGCCAAAACCGTAGCCAAAGAACAGGGCAAAGCCAAGGACGCAAGCCCCGAAGAGGCCGATGAAATCGCTGAAATCGTGGGTCTTGGCGCTCTCAAATACTTCCTGCTGAAAGTTGACCCGCGAAAGAACATGACTTTCAACCCGAAAGAGTCGATCGACTTCAACGGCAACACGGGCCCGTTCATCCAATACACCCACGCACGCATCCGCTCCATTCTCCGCAATGCTGCCATGATAGAGCGTGTCGATTATTCCTCAGTCGAGCCAAACGAGAAAGAGGCCGACCTTATCCAGCGACTAGCCGACTTCCCTGAAGTGGTCAAAGAAGCAGGAAAAAACTATTCGCCTGCGCTCATAGCCAACTATGTCTATGACCTCGTGAAGACCTACAATCAGTTCTACCACGACTATTCAGTGCTGAAAGAAAGCGATGCCGCCGTCCGCAGCCTTCGCCTTGCCATTTCGGAGCAAGTGGCCCGCGTGGTCAAGACCGGCATGGGACTCCTCGGCATCCGAGTACCAGAAAGAATGTAATGAATTAGGAATTGCGAAGCAATCGACGAAGTTTTGAAGCGGACGTCGCCCGCAGGGCGGTGCGCGACGCCGAAGGCATCAAAAACCTTCGTCAATTAGAAATTATTTTCGATTGTTCGAGCATTCGAATGCTCGATTACCCGATAAACTCTCGTCTATAAATTATAAACAATAATCTCTAAACTTTATAACATGGACAATTACAACCTTCAACCCAACAACGGAATGTCGATCGCGCTCGACGTTTCTACTGTGATGAAACGCGTTTATCTCAAAATGTTTCTCGCTCTGCTCGTCACAGCCGCAACGGCTTATGGAATCTCTCTCCTCGTGCCGCAGTTTATCTACACCCTCGCCGAAAACTCCTGGATTTACTGGGGGTGCGCTATTGCCGAAATCGTTCTAGTCATCGCCATCGGCCGAGCCTCAACGCGGATGAAATCATCCACGGCCACTCTGCTTTTCTACCTCTTCGCCATCCTCAACGGCGTGACATTCTCACTGATCCTCGCCGTTTACACCCAAGCTTCGATTTTCAAAACTTTCCTTATCACAGCCGGTGTGTATGGAGCGATGAGCGTGTATGGCTACTTCACCAACCGCGACCTCTCCAAGATGGGAACATTCCTCTATATGGCCCTCTTCGGACTTATCATCTGCATCGTCGTCAACTTCTTTATGAAAAGCACCACCTTCGAATGGATTATCTCCGGCATCGGTGTGCTTATTTTCATCGGCATCACCGCATGGGACACCCAAAAAATCAAACGTATGGCAGAGTATGCTCCAATCGAAGAAGTCAACAAAATCGCAACAATCGGCGCCCTTACGCTCTACCTCGACTTCATCAACCTCTTCATCTATCTCCTCCGCTTCTTCGGCGCCGGCCGCGACTAACGCATAATTCACAATGCATAATTAAAATTTCAATAAAATGCTCGGCAATATGTCGGGCATTTTTTTTATAACACTAATTTATAATAACTTATCTAAATTACACCTCATAAACTTAAAACTTTCAT
>CADBML010000201.1 GCA_902795825.1 uncultured Bacteroidales bacterium | reverse complement strand
GGTTACAACGGCAAGAATGTGCCTGCGTACAAGAAAGCGTGTGATATTTTGATGGGCGAAGAGTTCAAACGCCGTGTGTCGGAAGCGGTTGCGTCGGGCAATCCGACGATAACGTTCATGTCGGGAATTGGCGGAGCGGGCAAAAGCACGGTGGTTAGGAAGAGCGGCATCGACACTAAAAGCCGTGGAGTGGTTTACGATTCGGCGTTCAACGACAAGGATAAACTATTCCGCAAGATGAAGGAGGCCCGTGACGCGGGCATGACCGACATCGAAGTGATAGTCGTCTATAATGACGGACTGACGGCGTTTAAGAACACCGTGGCGCGCGGCAAGGCAATAGGCCGATTTTTGGGCATCAACTATTTCCTGTCGTCGTATGAGGAAAGAGAAGAATTGTTGTCACATATCAACGAATGTTCAAATGAACTTGGAGTTAATGTGACAATAAATCCGCTTGACAACACAGGCAATGCGAGCCGAGTAAGAATAAGCGTCGAGCAGGCGTTGTCGGAATGGGATTACGACCCGAAACACTACATTAAGGACATATTAGAATTTTTGGATGATGAAATACAGCAAGGAGGACTTACAGAAAATCAAATTGCCTCTATCGCGGGAGACATATCTGGACTTAAAGAAGAATGGAAACTTCAACCAGACGTGCAAAGATTGGCCGAGAGAATTGGTGGACTAGTACGCGAGGGTGGGGAGCGAGATTTTCCACGAGAAGTTCCCGGACATCAGCGACAGGGATTAGCCGACGACGCTTCGCCGACTGGTAGTTTTTCGATTACGGCCGAGGATGCCGGACGGAGCAGGAAGTCGGCTGTCGAGGCTATGGGCGGCGAGGTGCGTTGGGGCGAATGGCTCGACGCGGCTGCGGCTTAGCCGAATAGCGACCTGAATGCTTCTTCCACGCGCGCCACTTCAACAAGCCGAATCTTCAATTTTGAGGTGTCGAACCCTTTGAGGTTCCCTTTGGGGATAATCATAGACTCAAACCCCAGTTTCTCTGCTTCCATGATTCGTTGCTCAAGGCGTGTCACTTGGCGGATTTCTCCGGTCAGGCCCACCTCTCCGGTCATGCAGAAATTTGATGGGACGACAATATCGACATTTGAGGAGAGGATTGCACAAATCACTGCAAGGTCGAGGGCGGTGTCGTTAACTTTTATTCCGCCGGCAATGTTAAGGAAAACGTCCTTTTGAGCTATTTTGAAGCCCACGCGCTTTTCGAGCACGGCGAGGAGCATATTCATTCGTCGGGAGTCGAAGCCTGTGACGGAGCGTTGCGGAGTGCCATAAGCGGCGGTCGAAACGAGGGCTTGGACTTCGATGAGGAAAGGCCGCACGCCTTCGATTGTCACTCCGATGGTGGTGCCCGACAGCTCTTCTCCGTCGCGTTTGATTAGCATTTCAGAAGGGTTTGTGACTTCGCGAAGGCCGCGCTGACACATCTCGTAGATGCCGATTTCGGAAGTGCTTCCGAAGCGGTTTTTGATTGAACGAAGTATGCGGTACATATAATGCCTGTCGCCTTCGAACTGCAAAACGGCATCGACAATGTGTTCAAGCACTTTCGGCCCTGCGATGGAGCCTTCTTTATTGATGTGGCCGATAATGATAATGGGCACATTCTCGCTTTTTGCGTAACGCAGGAGTTGGGCGGCACACTCCCTCACTTGGCTCACAGAACCTGCCGACGATTCGATTTCGTCGGTGGCGATGGTCTGAATGGAGTCGATAATAACCAGTTCGGGCTTAACGGAGTCGAAGTGGTTGAAGATGTTTTCAAGCGAGGTTTCGCAGGCTATGTAGCAGTTGTCGTTAAGCCGGCCTATTCTATCGGCTCTCATTTTAAGCTGCGACGCGCTTTCTTCGCCTGAAATGTAGAGGATGCGTCGGCTCCGAAGCGAGAGGATGTTTTGAAGTACGAGTGTGGATTTGCCGATGCCCGGTTCACCGCCGATCAATACGAGCGAACCGGTCACAAGACCTCCGCCCAATACACGGTTAAGCTCATTGCTGGGGAGTTTGATGCGGGCTTCGTCGGTAGCTTCAATTTCCGACACTCGCTGAGGCTTAGATATAGATGTGCGCGGTTTGCCAGATGATTTTGAGGATTTCGTGACGCGCTCTTCGACGAAAGAGTTCCATTCGCCGCAAGAGGGGCAGCGGCCTTCCCATTTTGGGGATTCGTGGCCGCAATTGTTGCAAAACCATTTAGTTTCGGTCTTATTTTTTGCCATTGTGATAGAGCCTGTTAAAAGTTATGGGGGGATTTCTATAAATAGCCTTTCAGGAAATTCAGAGAGGATATTCGACAGATGGATGGCGGAAACGAGGGCGTAATGCGGGCATTATGGCCGAGTGACTGCCAGCCAGATACAAATAATAATCCTGAATTTACGAAAGAGTTCATTGTTGTTGCAGTTTAATTTGACATATTTTGAGCGGGGTGTTTATGAAAGCCCCTTAATAAAACGGCGTCGGAATTCGGCGACGACAATAGCTGTGGCCATTGCCACATTTAGCGAGTCGGACGATGGAGCGCTGCCATCGGACGAGAAGTGGGGGATTAGTAGCCGTTGGCTGACGTTCGCTTCCACTTCCGCTGAGATGCCTTTTCCCTCATTGCCCATTATGATTATTCCGTTTTGGGCGAGGGGAGAAGTGTAGATGCTTTCGCCGTCGAGGAATGTGCCATAAATCGGCGTTCCGCTTTTTGCCGCCGACGAAAGGAACTCAGCCAGATTAACATACGATACGTTGACGCGGGAAATCGCTCCCATTGTCGCTTGTACTGTTTTGGGGTTGTAGATGTCGACGGTGTCGAGGCTGCAGATAATGTCGGTTATGCCAAACCAGTCGGCAATTCTGACAATTGTGCCCAAGTTACCAGGGTCCTGCACGCGGTCGAGGGCAATCACCAGCCGATTGCGGACGGTATCTACGCCGACATCACGACTTTTTGGAATGACGTACACGGCAATAACCGGCGGCTGTGTGGATAGTGACGACATACGCCGCAAATCGTCGTTTTTGACAATGCAGCAGTTGTGAGTTCGGGCGAAGTCGGGGTTGTCGGTTGCCCACTGGGCGTTGGCAAAGAGGTAACGGCACTCAAATGAGTCAATCGTGTCGGCGACGCACTTTGCCCCCTCGGCAACGAAAAGGCCGCTTTCGCGTCGGGTCTTCGCATCGGCAAGTTTCGACACAAGTTTTCTTATTCCGGAGGTCAATTCCATAAAAAAATTGGATTGAAGGGATTTGCTGTTTAGTTTGAACCTTTTTGAACGTTTAGTTAATAGAAAGCCACTTAAATATAAAAGCCTGCGCCGAATACGAAATAAAGTTTTTCGGAGCATGGATTAGCGCAGAGTTTGCCAAATATCGGAATACGGAAACGATTTTTGATAGTGAATTCTTTGGCTGCTTTGAGGCCGATTTCAGTCACGGCGAAGCCGCGTGTCTCGTAGTAGGTGGTTTCCCATGGGGTGAAGCCGAAAGAACCAGTCCAATCGAGGCCTCCGAGCGTGAATGGCGCCGACAACATGAAATAACTCGAATAAGCGCGTGAGCCGTTGGCTTTTACACCATCGTTTCCGGCAAAATTTGTAAACCATTCAGCGGCGAGAACCCCGAAGTCGTAACCGACCGACGCGCCGAAAACGTGGGGTGTGCTGTTCGACTTCCAATTAAAGAAATTACCTTCACTAAGCCAGTAGTCGGTTACGCTGATGCTGAAGCCTTTGAATTCGTAACTTAACGTCAGGTCGATTTCCTTGTTTTCTTCGGGCTTTGATATTCCGATATTTCCCCAGGCGGAAAGACTCAGGCCTCGATATCCAACTTCGAGAGTGGGCTGAACGCCGACACCGCCGAGATACAATCCGCGCCAGATATACTGATTGACAAGGTCAACACCAAGCGAAGCGGTGATTTTGTTGTCTGTGCTTTCACTGTTGTCGTTGTCTGCTGGCGCTTGGCTGTCTTTAGCCGTGGCGTGAAAAATGCTCACGAGAGCCGTTAGAATTAAAAGATACTTTTTCATAATCATGCCCAGATCTATTTAGGACAAAGTTACACTGTTTTGCCGTAATTGCCAATAATATGTTCACAAAAAGGGCGTAGTTCAGTATATTTCCCCTCTATTTGACGATGAAATAATAGACAGCCATGATTAACTGGTGAGGGTTATTTGATTGTGGCTTCGTTTTCGTCTTTGTGGAAGAGGCGTGTGAGAGTGGCGATGAAGTGGGAGATCTGTGTCACGGCATCGGCCGTTGATTTGGAGATGTCTTTTTTCTGCAGGCGGAGGAGCAAGGTGGCGTAGAGAAGATTGAAACAGGTTTCGATTTCTCCCGCGGGGTTATCGCCCGCCTTAGCCCTCAGCTCGACTATTAGAGGAAGAACGGAGTAGAACAGTGCGCGATATTTGGCGTGGCTGTCGTCGGCAAGCAGTGAGTTGTGAAAGTCGGTGAGATTCATCATCACATTGCGGTTGATTTGCAAGTGTCCAGCACTGACAACGCCCTCCTGCTTCATCATGTCAATTAGCGACTCAAACCATTCTCTGACGTTTTTTGCTTGTTCGGGCCGGAGATTCTGCGGCCGGATGAAATTAGTGTCAATTCTGTCAATGTCGAGGCCGTAGGCGCGGATAATATCCTCGATTTGCCACATATATAATATGTATTCGGCGATGTTCTCTTTCCTTATTTTCGACGCGATAAACATTGTGTGAAAGAAAGCTTTTAGTGTAAAAAATAAAAAGACTCTTTTCGTAAAGTTGCAAAGATACAGAAATTTTCCTACCTTTGCAAGCCGAATACTATCAAACTGCGAAATGTTACAATTCTTGAAAAATATATTCCAAGTGATTATATCTCCCGACAGGGGTTGGGAGGATATAGGAGCCGAAGGGAAAAAGGCTGAAATAGAGCTTATGCCCAAATTTCTGCTTCTTGGCGCCGTGGCATCGGTGACGGTGTTTATGTCGCTCCTGTTCGGGGTGAGGGACGTCACTTTTGTGCAGACGGCTGTAGGTGCGGTGGTGGTGTTCCTGAAATTCTTAATAGGATATTTTCTCGCTGTGTATGTGTTTATCAATTTCATGGCTGATTATTTCACAGGCGGGCCAAACGAGAACAAAATCCGCACATTCTGCATCTACTCTATTGCCATATTGATGATTTTCCAGATATTGTCGAATCTCATACCACATTCGCTGCCCATAATGAGTTGTCTGCCTTTTTATCTGATTGTGGTTGTTTGGAAGGCAATGCGTTATCTTTTGGTGGATGACAGCCGGACAATTCCTTTTGTCGTCATCTCGTCGCTCGTGCTGACCCTTCCGCCGATTCTTTTGGGGCTTTTTGCCAATATGATTTGACTGCTATGAAACTGCAAAAACAGAAAGATATCAACATTAAAAACAAGCGAGCCACATTCGACTATCACATCGTCGAAACCTTTACCGCTGGGATAGTCCTTACCGGAACGGAAATCAAATCAATCCGGCTTGGTAAGGCTTCGCTTGTCGATACCTATTGCTATGTGACCAACTCGGAAGTTTGGGTAAAAAATATGAATATTACCGAATACTTCTACGGCTCCTACAACAATCATGAGTCGCGCCGCGAACGAAAGCTTCTTTTGACACGCAGGGAGATACGCCGCCTCGACGCAGCATCGAAAGACGCGGGAACGACAATCATTCCCATCCGACTTTTTATCAACGACCGCGGGCTTGCTAAGCTTGTGATCGGCATAGCACGGGGCAAGAAGGAATACGACAAACGAGAGTCGATAAAGGACCGTGAGGCGAAACGTCAGCTCTCGCGCGCGATGTATAAGTGAATTTTTTCATCGTATTATATTCGAAGAGGCTGCATAACTTTTTGTTGTTAGACAGCCTCTTTATTTGTCGTGGAAAGTCATCCGAGACTTTCGATGATTGACTTGATTCGTTCGCCCAACTCAACCGCTTTCGGCATTGTTGATGCTTCGGAATAGATGCGGATGATAGGCTCGGTGTTTGACTTGCGCAGATGAACCCAAGAATCGTCGAAATCAATTTTCACTCCGTCGATAGTCGTGACTTTTTCGTTGGCGAAACGCTCTTTGACAGCTTGAAGTATTGCATCGACATTAATGCCGGGCGTGAGTTCCACTCTGTTTTTTGCGATTTCGTAGGCAGGGTATTGGCGTTTGAGTTCGCTCACTTTTTTTCCGCTTTTGGCAAGGAGGGTAAGGAAAAGCGCCACGCCCACGAGCGCGTCGCGGCCGAAATGTGCGGCGGGATAGATGACGCCGCCGTTGCCTTCGCCGCCGATCACGGCTTTGGTGGCTTTCATTTGGGTGACGACGTTCACTTCGCCGACGGCCGATGCGGAATATTCGCATCCGTGGGCTAAGGTGACATCGCGGAGCGCACGTGATGAACTGAGATTCGACACCGTAGCGCCCGGAGTCTTCGAAAGCACATAGTCGGCAATTGACACGAGGGTGTATTCTTCGACAAACATTTCGCCGTTTTCCATGACAATCGCCAACCTATCGACATCGGGATCCACCACAAATCCCACATCGGCAATCCCTGTTTTCATCAGATTGGAAATCTGGGAGAGGTTTTCGGGAATTGGCTCGGGAGTGTGGGCGAAATCGCCGGTGGGTTCGCAGTTGAGTTCAACCACATTTTCAACGCCAAGTTGCCGCAGAAGTTGAGGGATGACAATGCCTCCGACGGAGTTGACGGCATCGATAGCCACTGAGAAATGGGCTTTACGGATGGCGTCGGTATCGACAAGGTCGAGAGCGAGCACGCTGTCGATGTGGTGTTGGGCATAGTCGTTGGTTGTGACTTTGCCGAGGCTGTCAACATCGACGAAGGAAAAGTCGTCGGCTTCGGCCAATTTGAGTATTTCTTGCCCCTGCTTGGCGTTGAGAAATTCGCCGTCGGCATTTAGGAGCTTCAAGGCGTTCCATTGCTTGGGGTTGTGAGAGGCGGTAAGGATAATACCGCCGCAGGCAGCTTCAGCCTTCACGGCGATTTCAGTGGTGGGAGTGGTGGCGAGTCCGATGTTGACCACGTCGAAGCCCATGCCCATGAGGGTGGCCACGACGAGGCGGTCAACCATAGGACCGGAAAGGCGCGCGTCGCGTCCCACGACGATTTTGTTGGTATTGACAGTAGTGGTTTTGCGGATAAATGTGGCGTAGGCGGCGGTGAATTTCACCACATCGAGAGGGCTAAGCCCTTCGCCGGGTCGGCCGCCGATAGTGCCTCTGATTCCTGAAATTGATTTTATTAGTGACATGGATTATTAATTAGAGTTTGCTTCGGTAGTAACGGATTGAGAACAGATACGGGGTCACATAAGCGATTTCGCCGGTGAATCCGTATTGCGACTTGACCACGATGTTCACTTCGCAATCGACGCCGAGATATTGAAGCGGCACTTGAATGCCGGAGCCGTATTGTGCTGACGACGAGAGCGTATAATTGTTAAATCTGAACGACTTGGGATCGGTCATCTCGGTGGCGTTACCGGCGCCCGGCGTGGAGCCGCTGTTCATGATTTCTTTGAGGTCGTAGCGGGTGTAACGGAAGAAGATGAGGTCGTTGTCGGCGGCTTTGTTGTTTTCTCGGTCGCCGGTTTTCAATACTTGCATATACACTGTGCCGTCAGAATCCATCCTGTAGTATGGGGCTTCGTCGGCATTGCCTCCGGCAGTTTCGAATTCAAGATTTTCCGGTAGCGACAACTCCACTCGCTTGTCGGCGAGGAAGTGGTTGACGGCTTTTTCTTCTTCGGTCAGGAGCGCGGCATAGCTTTCATGTTTGCTGCATGAGCAAAAAGCTAAGGCAACAGCGCCGGCGGCAATAATCGTTTTTGTGATGTTCATTATTCGGTGATGTTGTTTTCGTTAGCTAATTCGTTTGTTAGGAGTTCTTTCACCCGAGCTTCGGCGAGGTCGAGAGTGGTGACGAGTTCGGCGCCTGCGGCGTTGGCGTGACCGCCGCCGCCCATGGCGGCGCAAATTTTGCTGACATCGTTAGTGCCTTTGCTCCGAGCGGAAATCCTTATGCATTCAGGGTCTTCGCGCAGATAGAACGAGTAGTCGATGTCGGGAATTGACAAAGGAATGTTCACAAGGCCTTCCGTGATGCCCTTTTCGTATCTGTAAGCGTTCATGTCGGCTTTGCTGAGGCGTATGAAAGCGGCTCGAAGGTTGTTGTCAATCGTCATGCATTTGTCGAGAAGGTGCCCAAAAATGCGAATGCGGGCTTCGGTGTTTGTGTTCAGAATCTCGCGGTAGATTTTGTCCTTATCAACTCCGAGCCTGAGGCAATGGCTGATAATTTCGTATATTTCAGGGTCGCGTGAGTTATAGGAGAAATTGCCCGTGTCGGTCATCATTCCTGTGAAGACATATTCAGCCACAAGTTTGTCGATATGTTCGCCAAGGCCCATCTCGTTGATGACTTTATAAACCATCATTGCCGTGGAGCAACAATTAGGGTCGGAAATAAGAAAATCAACTTCGAGGGTGGGGGCTTCGTGATGGTCGATTTGCACTCTGCGGGCTTTTGATTTCATGACGGCATCTTTCATTTTGCCGATTCTGTCGGGAGAGTTGAAGTCAAGACAGAAAATGAGGTCGGCCGACGAAAGGGCTTCTTCGACTTCCTTTCTATTGGAAAAAAACGAACGGACGCTCGCGATCAGGGGAATCGACGCATAAGATTTGGGCACGTCGTCGGGCGCGGCTACGGTCACACTTTTTCCGATGCGGGAAAGCACCGACGAAAGAGCCAACGACGCACCGACCGCATCGCCGTCGGGACCTTGATGACAAATGATGGCAATGTTGCGACTATTGTCGATGAGTTGTAGAAATATGTCTTTGTTCTCCGAAGTGAGATAAGCCATGTATATGTCTTGTTTAGTATGACATCATATTAATCGGCAAATTTAATGCTTTTTTTCGACAATTCCGATTGTTTTGTTCATTTTTTCGTGCATATCGCCAATTTGCGCAGTTCAGCGCATGATTCATCGGTTTCAATCCCGACTTTGCCGTCAATATAATAAATGTGAAGAAGAAGAATTATTGCGGTTGGGGCGAAATTTAATCGTGTGAAATTTTGTCAATTATGAAAAAAGTGTTACCTTTGCAGTCGCTTTCGCAATCTCTGGCAAGACAAGCAGCTTGTTATATTGCAATTATTAACATTTTAAAGTAATTACAGAAAATGGATTTAATTAAAATCGCCGAAGAGGCTTATGCAACCGGTAAGCAACATCCTCAATTCGGTCCTGGCGACACCATCACAGTGGCCTATCGCATCAAAGAAGGCAACAAAGAGCGTATCCAGCAGTATCGCGGTGTAGTGATCCGCATCTCTGGCGACGGTGTCAAGAAACGTTTCACTGTCCGTAAAATCAGCGACAACATCGGAGTAGAACGTATTTTCCCGATTGAATCGCCGTTTATCGACTCAATCACCATCAACAAGTATGGTAAGGTTCGCCGTGCGAAACTTTACTATCTCCGCAAGCTCACTGGTAAAAAAGCCCGCATTAAAGAGCGTCGCGTAATCAAGAAAGATTAATTCCGACAGTCATGACGTAGAAAAAAGCCGCAGCGATGCGGCTTTTTTTAGTGTAACAAGGACTCGTTCAAATGATTTTGTCTTGTGTTAATTCTTTTTTATATCTTTTTGTCAGTCTGTCGTTGCTCCACAATATTAGTAGATTCATTATCGGAGAACTGTGTTTTCCCAATTTTCTTCCATTCATTCTATACTTTATTTTTATTCGTGAGCATAGGGTGTTGACAAAAACAGCACGTTCTTTCCAAAAATAATTTAGAGTAAATAATGCAAATTTAAAGCGGCTGAACTTAACCTCGTTTTTCTTGAAATAAATAAAGTCTTCATACGATGTGGGCGACAACTTCTTTCGTAGTGTCTTCATTGTTGTGTAATGCACTGAATTGCCGCCGCCTACTTTGGTTTTCCCAAATTCTTCTCGGTCAATTCCTGCCTCTTCAACTATTCGACGTGCTATCGGGCGGTCATAGTAATTGTAGAGAGTCCAATTTGCCATTTCGGGACTTTTCGTGATTTTTGATAACTTTAATAAGTCATTGGCGCCGATGCTCGGCAAGCTTAGGTATATTGTGCCTGTTCGCAAGAAATGCTCCATTTCTGTTGACACGCATGAAAAAGTGCCGCCCACGCTAAAATCCAAAAAATTATTTAAATTCAAATTAACTCTTTCCCATAAATTTTCGCCAAAATCGCCCGAGAAATATATACAATTAGAATAATAATCCTCAAATGTGGTGAACTGACAAAAGCCTCCTGGATCGCCTGTGCAGAAAATCTCAGCCTCTACAGAATCGGTCCTTCTTAGATATTTGTTGGCATCCCGCCCGATGATATGTTTAAATCCCAAATGTTTGGCAATGTTTCGCCCGTCATCGGCCAAATATTTTTTGGGACCAGAGAAATGTAAGGAAATATCACAGCCAACTTCTTTGGCTATCACGCTTGTTGCAACTGAATCGTAGCCACGCGACATTGAGGTCACCAAGCCGTATTTATATTTACGCGATTTATCCGTTGCATTTGCAACTATTCGCCTCGCAACATTCTGGAGAGTGTTTCTATAAGATGTAAAGTCGTCAAATGAAAGGTGTTTGTCGTGGTAGTAAGAGGTTATTTTCAGGTCGTGATCAATAGATATCGAACAATATCTGTAGATTTGTAGCACGTGATTGTCGCTAAGGCGTGTATGCTTTATGCAATTTACAAAACCTCTGATTGTGGAGTCAAAATCTTCTTCATAGGTGAAATGGTTCGGGTCAAGTGACAGACCTGTCGCGGCCAAAAGAAAGGGTAAGGAATTGGATAGGATTACCCCCCCCCATGTAAATTGCTGTTAATCAGGAATATGTATTGTTGCATATGAGTGGGGGTTGAAAAAATGGCATTGTGTGGTCCGTGAATTTTACCCCCTGTGCAGCACGCAAAATAGGCATTTTGAAAGTCCATATTGGAGAACGGGCCGTCCCATGCACCTGACACAAAAGCATTTTCGGTGTGTTCAACCTTATGTCCCATGACTATATCAATGCCTTTTGCATCTTTTGTGATCTTTGCAAGCCATGAAAGGGCCGGAATTTTATGATTGACAATGAAATTAAAAAACATAAATAAATATGGATTGAATACAATAATATACGTAATTATTCTTGATATTTGGGAGACGTGTTTGTACTTGGCAAAAGTAATGAAAATTTTGATAACTAGAAAAAAAATGGTAAAAAAATTTGCGGGGTTAAATAAAATGACTAACTTTGCAGTCGCTTTGGCAAATCACCCGAAGCCATGGAGAGGTGGGTGAGTGGCTGAAACCAGCAGTTTGCTAAACTGCCGTAGGAGTAATCCTACCACGAGTTCGAATCTCGTCCTCTCCGCCAATCAATAACGAAACGGTCTTGACGATAGTTAAGGCCGTTTTCTGTTTTGCCCTCAAGGCAAGTTTACTTGTCAATGAGGGCAAAGCAGAAAGCGGGTTGCGCCCATTGGCGCAGTTTCGTTATTGATTGAACAGCGGTCCCCGCGGGAGCGCAGAGATGCGCGGAGCGAATCTCGTCAACTGCATGAATAAACGCCGATTGCTTGTCTTGCGATGGCAAAAAAAAACGGAGATGAACTATGGTTCTCTCCGCTTTTTAATAAGTCGATAGATTACTAACGCTCTATTTAAGAGTGATGTTTTCGATTATGACTTTGAGACTGCTTTTCAAAACATCACCAGCCTCTGCGAAATCCATCATGTTTTGTCCGTTTTGCAGTCGTGCGGTGACCACTCCATCGGCTTGCGGTGTTGCGGCCTTTGCCATTTGCTCTTTTTCGGATTTGTTTTCTTTGTAATAGGCCACCCAAGTTTTGTCGCCCATAGTTATGTCGTCAATTGCTTTCCAACCGTCTTTCTCGGCTTCGGCCTTGAATTCGTCGAGTGTCTGATATTTATAGTCGAGGCTGGCATATATAAACGGCGACTCAGGGAGTTCGATTACGCACGAGAAGTTCACCATCCGACTGCCCGCCACCCAGTTTTCGGGCACTTTTGCGATGTAGTGGTCGCAATCAAGTTCTTTAAGTTCTTTGATGGGAATTTCTTCGGCTGCTGTTGACGCGGAGTCGACAGCGATGGAGTCGGAATCAGCGTCCTTTTTGTCGGTGTTTCCACCACATGAAATGAGTGTGGATGCTGCTAATGTTGCAGCGACAATGATAAATGCAAATTTTTTCATTTTTTAAGTTTGAAAAGAAGATGGTTAATGGAATAGTTAAATGTTGCACATAATTGAGAGAGATACTACTCACTTTTTTGTTTGCAGCAGGCTTTTTCACCGTCGGCTTTGGCTTTGCAGCAGGCTTTTTCTCCGTCGGCTTTGGCTTTACAGCAGGCTTTTTCGCCGTCGGCTTTGGCTTTGCAACAGCCTTTTTCGCCGTCGGCTTTGGCTTTGCAGCAGGCTTTTTCACCGTCGGCTTTGGCTTTGCAGCAG
>CADBML010000200.1 GCA_902795825.1 uncultured Bacteroidales bacterium | reverse complement strand
TGCGGAGAGAGAGGGATTCGAACCCCCGGTACCTTTCAGTACAACGGTTTTCAAGACCGCCGCGATCGACCACTCCGCCATCTCTCCAATGGCATCCGTCGGGATTGCGACTGCAAAGGTAGGGTTATTTTTTTATTCCACCAAATTTTTTTCGTTTTTTTGGAGTTTTATTGCTGGCTTTTGGCAAGTTTTTTGTAATTTTGCAGTCGCTTTGGAAGCCACTCTTAGGCTATCGTGCGGCGATAGGCCGACGACGGAGCATTTCGCCTACTGGCGAACACCGGGGATGACTGGTTTTGACAGCGTGTAGAGGTGGTCTGTAAGCATGCAGAGAAATGATGCCTACTCTCTTTAATCAGGGACATCGACTTTAATAAATGGCGAAAACAACTACGCTCTTGCTGCCTAACCGAAGCTTAGTAAGTTAGCTTAATCCTCGCCCAGGGCGGGGACAAGACGTCGCCCGATTGTCGTTTTTCCGAGACTAATCGACAAGGCGGCGCACGGAAATCGGAAATAGGATGCGGAAAGCCCCGAAAAGCGTCCGAAATCATAGGGGATAAGGACGGGATTGGCTGTCGCGGGCCTGTCAAGTCACGAAAACCAATTCGCGACTAAGCATGTAGAAAGCATATCAGTTCCACGTTTGGACGAGGGTTCGACTCCCTCCATCTCCACAAAGACGACGACGGTGGTGTCGCTCAAAAGAGCGGCGCCACCGTCGTTATTTCTCGCGCACAAATAAAAGAGAGGAGACCCGAATGAGCCTCCCCTCGCGATAAAGCTGTTTCAAGGTTAAGGATTTCTTATCTTGAACCGCCGTAGATACGGCATTTCTCCGTGAAGATGTAAGCACCAGCATCGGCGCCCGTGCCGAAAGCAGCGGCAACCTTGGGGTTGGAAATCACGTCGCTGTTGCCATAGGGCAAACGGAGCGGCCAACGATTTGCGCCACCTTGGATGTTCTTCGGGTTAGTGAGAGTGATGAATTCTTCACCGAGAGCTTTGCAACGACGGATGTCGTTGTAGGTTTGAATCTGCTCGTCACGTGCCGATGCGATATACTTCTGAATCATAATCTCCTTAAGCGTCGGAGTGCCAAGAGAAGCAATATAATCAGCAGCATCGTCAGCATTAGTGTATCCGTAAGGATCGGCATCAGCCCAATCATTAAAAGCATCAGTTATAGCCTTTTCAAATTCAGCCGTTGCGTCGATGTTCTTACGAGCCTTAGCCTCAGCAAGGATAAAATAGAGTTCATGTGTAGAGAACACGTTCTGAACTTGGGCACCGTTGTCCATCCATCCGGGGCAATTCAAGGTTCGGATGGACCTGGCATGTTCCTCGTTACCCGGTTCACCCACGACATTCTTGCCAAACAGCGGAAGGTTGTAGCTTCCTCGGGCATCTGCGCGCTCATTCATAAGGTCAACGACTGTTTTGCAACTTCCCACATAGTAACGGCTCCAGAAATAAGCCGACCAGGGATTGTCGCAGTCAACTCCATTAAAGGCCGAAATGGCGAAGGGCGAAAAACCGTTGTCAACAGCAGCTTGAGCGGCTTCGATAACGCCGTCGTAGTCAGCCTTAACAGCCGATTGGTTGAGAAGCAGACGGGCTTTAACCGCATACGCGAGAGCTTTCCATTTTTTGCAGTCACCTCCGTATAGAATGTCCTGCGAACCGACATTGCTTTCTTCGTTAGCAATAGCCATATCGAATGCCTTAATAGCATCTTCTATGCGTTTTAATAGGTCGGCATAGATATCGAGCTGAGAATCAAGGTCGGGTTGCATATTGTCAAGTCCTTGAAGAGCCTGGCTATAGGGGATATCGCCGTGAAGATCGGTAAGGGCTTCGAAGTTGAGTACCCAAAGGACGTTGGCAATACCAGCCACGTCGTTGTGACCTTCATTTATTTTGCCTTTGCCTGTTTTATCAAGGATTTGCTTGATATTCATCAAGTTGGTATAGGTGGCATTCCACTCATTGTTGAAAGTTGTGGAAGCTGCGGTTTCGTTTGAGTTGCGAAGCTCTGCTTTGCGAAGTTGGTTGTCGCCAGTGCCAAACACTTGTTCAGTGTAAGATGAAACGTACCAAGCATAGGCACCACCATACGTTGAGTAAGCGGTTGACATAATAGCGTCAGTGATTTGGAACTTTGCATCAACGATATCAACGGCAGGATTCGCTTCGTCTTTGTTTATATCGTCCATAACATCCTCCGTGCATGCGGCGAACGAGAGGGCAATTAACGAAAGTGATAAAAATTTCTTAAACATAGCTGTAATCATTTATGAAAGTTAATGATTTAGAATGTGATTTTCACACCACCGCCGTAGCTGGAAGTGTTAGGAATAGAGTAACGCTCGAAGTAACCGCCCATATTGTTATTACCTTGCGACGATTCGGGGTCGAAGTTCGGCATCTTAGCCCAAACAAGCACGTTGCGGGCGAAACCGAAAATCGACATGTCAATACCTGCGAAGCGCGGGAGTTTGTAAGTCAGGGTGACGTCACGGAGTTTGAGGAAGCTCATGTCGTAGATTCCCGATTCGGTGACATCGAAATATGCCTGATAGTAATCAGCCTTATCCACTTCGATAGTGTTGGGCAATCCGGTAGCCTCGTCAATACCTTCGGCAATCATTGTGCCTTCGTGGTAAGGAATTGATTCTTTTGTCACACCGAAGCCTTCGAGTGTCATGTTTGTGCCGTGATACATGCGGCCGCCTTTCTGCCAGCTCCATGTAGTAGCCACGGAAACTCGTTTGTAACGACCACCAAGGTTGATACCGGTCACGAAGTCGGGCGAGCAGTTTCCAAGGTCTTCACTGTCGGCTGTACCCTGGGGCAGACCGTCAAGAAGAAGGAGGTTGCCTTTATCGTCACGTTTGAAAGCCGTACCGTAGATATTGGGATAAGTGTTACCGGCTTGAGCGCGGACTTGCGGTTCAACGAAACCGCCGAGCATGATTGATTCGACACCTTCGGCGAGTTCGACCACCTTGTTGTTGACTGCGGTGAAGTTCACTCCAAGGTTCAAATCATAATCCTTGTTTTGGAGAATGGCGATGTCGAGGGTCAATTCGTGCGACCAAGTTTTCATCTTACCGGCGTTAGTCATCAAATATTGATAACCTGTCGAACCCGACATAGGAACTGCGAAGATTTGATCGGTCACGTTCTGATACGAAGCGGTGTAGTCGATTCCTAAGCGGTTGTTGAAGAATCGAAGGTCGGCACCGATTTCGAAGTTGGTGGTGTTCTGGGGCTTCAAATTGGGATCGTAGAACACATAATAAGGAACATAGGTGGAAATACCGCCGAGGATAGGATATGTCACAGGATTGTAGCTGTACATTCCTGAGCCATAGGTCGGCGTGTAGTAGTAGTTGTTGTAATATGTGCCGGCTTGGCCAACCTGAGCGAACGATGCGCGAAGTTTGCCGAACGAGAGCACCTTGTTGTTCTTGAGTTCAGGACGCTCTGTAAATACCCATCCGAGAGAAACAGAAGGATAGAAGAACGAACGGTTGTTGCGCGGCATCGACGAAACATAGTCGTTACGGCCGGTAACGGTTAAGAACAATTCGTTGTTCCAGCTGAGCGACAAGCTTCCAAAGAAACCGACTGTACGATATCGACGGTGGAACTCCGATGAAACGAAGTTGGTAGCATTGCCGATAGTGGGCATTCCGTAGAAATTGAAGTTGCCACCATAGTAGCTCCAACGGCGGTCGTTGTCTTGGTTGATTTCATTTCCGAGAAGAGCGTCGAAATCCCATTCGCGGTCGGCACCGAACTTGAAGTTATAAACTGCGGTGAAAAGGTTGTTGAACACATTGCGTTGTGAACCGTAGTTGCTGATTTCGCCGTTAGCATTGCTTGCGGAGCCTACTTCAGCCACATCCGAATAGTCGGAAGTCCACATATCCATACCTGCTTGCTCGCGGAAAGTAAGGCTCATGTCGTCACGACCAAGATTCGGCGAGAACTCGGCGTAAGCATTTCCGAAGAAACGGTTAGTGTGCTGCTTATAAGCATTATTTGCTGCCCACCAATAGGGGTTGTTGAAGTTGGTGGAACGGAAACTAATCTGATAGGTCGGGTCATCGGGAGTGCAATAAGGCGTGCCTTTGAGGTCGTATTCGGCTGGAGCGGAATAGACCACGTTCATAATACCTGAGTTAGCACCAGGAGCGGCGTTGACCTTCGTTGAATTGTAGTTTGCCGAGAAGCCAGCCTTCCAATATTTATTGACGTTCCAGTCAACAAGACCGCGTGCGCCCCAACGGTTCAAACCTGTCGAGGGGACGATACCGTCTTGATGAGAGTTGTTCACGCTGAACGAGTAAGAAGCCTGTTCGGTGCGTTGTGAGATATTGAAAGAAGTGTTTTCGGTGAAACCGGTATTGAAGAAATCACCGACATTGTCATGAATAGTCGGCGTAACCCAACCGGCAGCCTCGTCGCCATAAGCAGCGGCATATTTGGGGTTGTAGTACATTCCATCATGACCTTTTCCATTTCCGCCATAAGTTGCGTCGTTAGGAAGGTCGGAGATTTTCGGGCCCCACGACATTGAGCTTGAGGGATTGTACGCGTCGATTGAATTACCTTGTGCATACACTTCCTGACGGTGGAATTTACGCGACACACGTTCGGCGCTAAGGTTGGTAGAAACCGTGATGACGGGGCGCGAAGAATTGAGCGCGCCGCGTTTTGTGGTGATGACAATCACGCCGTTCGAAGCACGGATACCATAAAGAGCCGATGCTGCCTGACCCTTGAGAATGTTGATTGACTCGATGTCCTCTGGATTGATGTCGATCGAGCGGGTGGCGATGTCGGCATCTGTAACTGAGTTACCCGTATCGAAGTCAGGGGTGGTCTCAATCGGCATACCGTCAACAACGTAGAGAGGTGCGTTGTTGCCATCGAACGAACGGGCACCACGGATGACGATTTGTGCCGATGCGCCGGGAGCACCCGAAGAGGGACGGATATCGACACCCGTCACTTTGCCTTGCATTGCCGAAGCAAGCGAGGTGGTGCCTTCGGTGTTCAGTTCTTCACCCTTAAGGTCCTGCACGGCGTAACCTAGACGCTTGCGGTCTTTTTTCATACCGAGAGCGGTGACAACGATTTCGTCAAGGTCGGTCGAAGTCGAGTTAAGCTCGATTTCCATGTCGCCCGACGTGATGTAGAATTGGGCAGTTTTCATGCCGACATACGACACTGTGATTTGTTTCACCGACGCCGGAACGGTGATGGAGAATCGTCCGTCGGCATCAGTAGCTACTTTCATTCCGCCAGCGTTGACCGACGCGCCTACCAGCGGGTCGCCATCTCCGGCGAATACAACTCTACCCTTGGCTGTGCGGTTTTGTGCGGCCGCACCAAGCGCAACGGCAATAATTGCAATCATTAATAATAGTTTTTTCATACCTTAAAAAATTAAAAATTAATACCTAAGGAAATATTTAGTAGTTTTTTAGAGGGTAAGTTGGAAGCCGATGACTCCCAACTCATATAGGGTTTACGTACCGATCGGGGAAACGCTCACGCCCCAATCAGCCGATTTTCGCTGTCAAAAAATAATGTTGTAAAGCATATCCCAGACAATTTCAGTCACAAAATTAAGAAAAATGTGATAAACTACCCCCCCCCACGAGTTAAATAATGTTAATTTGGTTAATTTTTTCACTTTTTTTCTAAAAAACTGCATAAAAAGTAAAAAAATGGTTGCCGGATAGCCGCTCGCTTTGTCAATGTGACATTATTTTATTAATTTTGCCTCAAATGAGAACGGTATTTCGATTTATAACATCCATATCTTTGTTTGTTGGCGCATTTTTGCCAGCTCAAGCCCAAATCAACACCGACCAAGTGCTTAAAATCGGTCGGAACGCTTTATATTTCGAGGATTATCTGGTTTCGATACAATATTTCAACCAAGTGATACAGGCGAAACCCTACATGGCGCAGCCTTACCTCTACCGCGCCATAGCCAAGCTCAATCTCGAGGACTATCTCGGTGCGGAAGCCGACGCTTCGCTGGCAATCGAGCGCAACCCTTTCATCCCCGACTCATGGGAAGTGAGGGGCGTGGCTCGACAAAATTTGAAGAAAGACCGCGAAGCAATCGACGATTACACACAGCTGCTAACCCTCGTTCCCGAGAACCGCAACATCCTGTTCAATAAAGCGATGGCTCTTTCTGAAATCAAAGAATTCGACGAAGCCAAAGCCACGCTCAATCATCTCATCGATGTTCATCCCGGATTTGACAACGCCTACCTCGGAC
>CADBML010000199.1 GCA_902795825.1 uncultured Bacteroidales bacterium | reverse complement strand
CCATTCATGCTTCAGGGAAGATAAAAGCCTTGAGCTTTCTCAACGGTTCATTATATTTACTCACTATTCCGATAATCATCGGGCTATTTTGGTGTGATTTGCCTGCCGCCACCGCATATTTATGCATTATCGCAATGGACTTGATAATATGGCTGTCAACTATTGTTATAATAAAGCGGGTTGTTCCCGAGTTGAGGCTCCAAAAGTACTTTGAGGCTCTTGTGGCAGCCATTTCCATCTCTGTCGCTTTAGGATTTTTTATTCACCTTGCAATTAGATGAACGAAGGCAACCAAAGAATAATCCGTAATTCTCTCGCGTTGTATGTTCGTATGGCAATAAATCTTGCTATCGGGCTATATACAAGCCGAGTAGTGCTTAATGTTTTAGGAGTTGAAGACTATGGCATTTACGGTGTTGTCGCCGGCGTTGTGTCGTTCATGGGGTTCATAAACGCGTCGATGACGTCCGCCACATCGAGATTCCTCAATTATGCTATCGGCAAAGGAGATGAGACGGAATGTAAAAAGACTTTTTCCACGGCTGTAGTGTCACACTTATTGATTGCGATGGTGATCCTTCTTCTGGGCGAAACTGTCGGTTTATGGTTTGTAGTGAACAAACTCGTAATCCCTCCCGAACGAATGACTGCCGCACTTTGGGTGTATCACTTGGCATTAATCTCGGCGTGTATCGGCCTGTCGTTTGTCCCCTACTCCTCCACCATCGTCGCCCACGAAAAGATGAATTTTTTCGCATTCTTTGAAATTCTGAAATCCACACTCAATCTTGCCATCGTGTTCGTGCTGAAGTGGGGCGAGTATGACAAACTTATATTATACGCTATTCTCGGATTAGCCGTACAGATAGTATGCTGCTCGATAGTTTATGCCTACACAGCCAAGAACTTTAGAGACGCAAAATCGGTCGGGTTCGCCGACAGGAATATTTTCAAAAAGATGTTCACATTTCTCAGTCAAACGATTTTTGCCCACATGTCGTTCTCGTTTCGACTGAACGGCAATAATGTGGTGCTGAACATACTATTCGGTACGGTTGCTAATGCCGCCAATGGCATCGCGATGACTGTTCAGGGCGTTTTGCTTCAGTTTTCATCGAACATAAATTTAGCGTTCACTCCGCAAATAATCCAGGAATATTCAAGGGCGAGTTATGCGCGAATGAATAAACTGATGGTTACGGGCTCACGGCTTTCCTTGCTGGTTGTGTTGCTGTTCATTATTCCTCTATGGATTGAGATGCCTGAAGTGTTACGTTTATGGTTGATGATAGTGCCTGACTATGCCGTGAGTTTCAGCCGGTATATTCTGCTTACTGTTGTTTTGTCCGCCATAACCGCACCGGTCTATACCGGCTTGACTGCCACCGGCGACATCAAGAAGTACAGCATTTTCCAAGGGTGTGTTTATTTGGCTGTTCCGTTTGTGTTCTATATTATTGCCAGCCAATTGCGATGGGCAGTGTTGGCTTACCTTCTCGTGGTTATTTCTCAGTTTCTGACGGCTGCCTTTTTGTTTGGGCTGATGAGAAAAAAGGTGACAGGATTTTCTCTGCGTGTATTCGTTAAGAATATGATTGTCATTCTTGTCACTACCGCAGTCGCCCTTTCCGCATCGCTTTTTGTGTCGGGCATTATGGCGGCAGGACCGTTGCGGGTTATTGCCGTGACACTGACAGCTATAATTTTTTTGGTGACAACAAACTACTTCTTTTTGTCATCGGAAGAAAAAACTGCACTTAGTGGGATAATCCGACGTAAATGATTGTTGAAAATGAGCTTTAGAAGTTACATAAGGAAAAAATACAGGGCTTTCCGTCCCATCCTGATAAAAGGGAAGGACAATACCGTACGGAATTGTTCAAAAATGAGAGGCTTCACAATCGACATCACAGGCGATAACAACACGCTGGACATCGCCGACGATTGTTTACTCACAAATGGCGTGATTTTTATCTCCGGCAGCGACAATCGTCTGGTAATAGAATCGGACGTTCGCATCTACGGTCCGCTCCGCATCGATATGCGCGACGGGGCGACAGTCATTATTCGTCACGGTGGAAGAATGCGCGGTGTCAATATCGTGTGCGAATCGGGCATGGTAGAGTATGGAGCGGGGTCGGGAGCAAGTTACAATGTTGTCATACGCAACACTGATTCCCACCCGATTTTCAATACAGAAACAAATGAGCGGATTAATTTCCCAAAAGATGTGGTCATTGGCAAGAATGTGTGGCTCGCCCAAAATGTCATGATACTCAAGGGTGTGACAATTGGTGACAACTCGATTATCGGAGCCGGAGCAATCGTCACAAAAGATTGCCCGCCAAATTCAGTTATGGCAGGCAATCCCGCCGTCGTTGTTAAAAATAACGTGTATTGGGAACGCTGAACAACATAGCGAAATATTCAGAATGTTTCGGATGCGGCGTCTGCAGCATTGGATGTCCTGTTGATGCCATCTCTATG
>CADBML010000198.1 GCA_902795825.1 uncultured Bacteroidales bacterium | reverse complement strand
GGTTTTTATGCCACTATATCGAAGAGGTGCTGTGATGGCAATTATGATAACATAGCTCATCTCCGACGAGATATAGCGGCACTGAAACGTCGCCGAAAATCCACAAGGAGAGCGGCGTGGAGTATATTTGCCTCTATCTCCGCAGTTGCTCTGATTTGCGGTTTGGTAATAGGCTTGATGAAGTTGTTGCTTGTTGAGCCTAGATCCACTGTGGATAATTCTGTCGCCCCATTAGAGGTGCCGAATGATTCATTTGCTCGAACTGGCGTTCCTGCCGTAGTGTCATCGACAGTAGTTGCTAATGCCGATGACAACAAAACGAACGATGAAATCGCTCGCAAGGCTGCAGTGTCAAAATTGAATAAAGTTTTAGACAATGATAGCCTAAAAACCGAAACCATAAGCATAGAATCGGCTGTGAAGAATGGATGCAAACAGCTTGACAAAATTGCGAAAGAGACCAATTACACTCATTATCTCGACACTGTGTCATGCCGGCAATATCTGTTCGGAAAAAACGACTTTCATAATCGATACGTGACAGAGATAAAGAAAGAGTATATCAAAAGCCTTTCCGGCAAATTAGGTTATGATGAAATGATGGCCGTTAAAGAGAAAATAGACGATTATTATACCTACAAGTATTATCAACGATGGGAGATGCTTCACTATACATTGCCGTATTCTCCTAAAACAGAAACTAATAGCAGCAGAAAGGAAAAACGATGATAAAATTACTTTTGAAAGAAATAGAAAACTCTCTGGGAAAGAAATTGACGAGTCCAGCTGATTTTGAGTCGTTAAGCGATAGCATTTTGAATCGCAATCACGCATACTTGAGCCGGACAACTCTCATGCGGCTTTGGGGGTATATCTCTGAAAATGTTCGTCCAAGCCGCACTACTCTCGACATTCTATCGCGATTTGTGGGTTATGCCGGTTGGGAAGAATTTGTCGCAAAGCGCGATGGCTCACCGGCTAATTGCGAACCGCCCAGCAGTCCTGTTCTCGGGCGGCGATTAAGTGTGGCCGACGACCTTTTAGTGGGCGATGTTGTCAGGCTGTTGTGGCAGCCTGAACGGGTATGCGATGTGGTGTATCTTGGCGATTTGAAATTCCGCGTTGTCGCTTCGGTCAACACTCGTCTCCGCGAGGGCGACACGTTCCAGGCAAATATGATTGTTGAGGGCGAGCCGCTCTACATCGACAATCTTCGTCAGGCCGACCGACCGCCGATAGCCTACGTCTGCGGCAAAATTTCAGGCGTGATGTTCGAGCGGCTTTAATGGGAGTCCGTGGAGCTTCGCGACTGCGAAAAATTAGACATAAGAACAGAAGGGCAATGCTTAATGCACAATGCTTAATGCATAATCAGCATAGGCGAGTAATAAAAGACGTTCTTCGAGCCCTCTTTCATCTATAAACTTTTAATTATCAAAAATAATTCTTAACTTTGCGGTCGGAGAGTGGAAGAGTCCAATCAAACCTCTCCAAAAGACATATTTAACAAAACGGAAGTGTTTTGTTCGTTGACTTTGTTTGAAAAATAGGCAAATTTTTTATTCTCGAGAGTCACGGACAGCTCAACGCTCCTTGCTTGCGTATATCCGCCCCCTCGCAAGGAGGTCGATATATCGGCAGAGCGTAGGTTGGGCTGTTTATTTCGAGAAAGGTTTCTGCCGATACCTTCAAACAAATAGACAGACAAAAGCCCCTGCACTTTCTTTATCTATAATCGCTGCTATCGGGGGATGGCGGCAAAAAAAACGACAAAATACGATGAAAAAATTTTTCATTTTACTCCTTCTGATGGTGGGCGTTTTCGCATTGTCCTCCTGCGGCAGCGACGAACCGTCTAATCCAATCAATCCCTCGCCCAAAGACCCTTCTACCAACACAACTGATGTGGCCGTTAGTGGCACGGTTGAAGAGACGGGCGCTTTTCATGCTGTTATTAACGGTGTCGTTAACCTCGATGCCATTACTGCTTCGTATAGCACGGTTGAAATCGGAGTAGAGTGGTCCACTTCCGATTTGTTCTCCACAAAGCAGAGGGTGGAGGCGAGCGGTGTGACAGGGCGAAAATTCAGTGTGCGTGTGATTCCGCTTTTGCCTAACACCAAGTATTATTACCGCACATACGTAAGCATCTCGTCGCTTTCATACGATTATTACGGCGAGACGTATTCGTTGACGACCAAGAAGATGACTGAATCCGACAAAATAGTGGATCTCGGGCTTCCTTCAGGAACGTTGTGGGCCGCGATGAATGTCGGAGCCAATGGCATTGAGGGCTACGGCGACCACTTCGCATGGGGCGAGACAAGCCCCAAATCATCCTATACATCGGACAATTACATGGGCAATGACATCACGTCAGCCGAATTGCCGGCCGGTCGTGATGCCGCCACCGCCAACTGGGGCTCGGACTGGCGGATGCCGTCGTTGGATCAAATTAAAGAACTGATAAGTGAATGTAATTGGCAATGGGCCACTCTTAACGGAATAAACGGACAATTGGCTACCAGCAAACACAACAGCAACTTCATCTTTCTCCCCGCGGCTGGCTACCGCGACGGTGCGTCGCTCAGCCGCGCGGGTTCGGACGGCTACTACTGGTCGCGTACGCGCAACGGCTCCTACTACGCCTGCGGCCTCCGCTTCTATTCCGGCGGTGTGAGCTACAACGGCATCAGCTACCGGGGCTACGGACTTAGTGTGCGTGCCGTGCGTGTGTCGAGGAATTAACCATTTTCAGAACCAAAACAAATTCCGTTCTTCCGCCACGGCTTGTGAACCACGGCTCCCCAGAGCCGTCAAGCACAAGCCAAGCGGAAGAACGACGCTTTCTAATGTCGCTTGTGAAAAAGCTCCCATAGCAACCCCTACGTCGGCTTCGCCGACACCTCCCCTAGCAGGGGAGGTGCCCGACAGGGCGGAGGGGTAGAGAAGCAAACGCACTACCCCTCAGTCACTTGCTCTTCGTGCTGCGTGACAGC
>CADBML010000197.1 GCA_902795825.1 uncultured Bacteroidales bacterium | reverse complement strand
TCGGGGAGATGCCGAAGCGGGTGTTGCCTGAAAGGCAGCCCGCGGTGGCGAAGCCATCGGCACTCGACCCAATGAGGAGTGAGGAATCTAAACTTTATCCTTTCCTCTTTAAACTTTAAAATCCTACGTATTTTTTCGCAAAAAACTGATGTCGAACGAATTTTCGTCAATATTAATTGTCCATTTGCCAAATAATTAATAAATTTGCAGACAACTATGCACTCTGGCTGAGGCTTCGTTGCACTGACGTTTTCGCCGCGCTTCCGAGTTGCATGCTTATGTGTCCGAGAATAAAAAAAATCAATAACATAACTTAACCTCCAATGAATTTCCATCTTAAAAAACTGATGATGTCGGCTCTCGCCATCACGGCGATGGGCTTGACCGCTTCGGCTCAGACGCTCCAAGTCGAGTCGATTAAGAAGGTGCCCGTTCCGAAAGGGACGATAGTCTATACGGCCACCGTCAGCCCCGACGGGTCGTATGTGATTTACTCCGACGCCACAAAGGCCGGACTTAGCAAGCTCGATCTCGCCACCGGCAAGTCGTCGCAGTTCGCCGCCAAAGGCGACGGTCTCGATGTGAAAATCTCCGCCGACGGCCAGGAAGTCCTCTTCCGCGAATACACCACCGACGCCAACCGGCTCCGCTGGTCGACGTTAAAGTCGAAGAATGTCAAAACGATGAAAGAACAAACCATCATCGCGAAATCGCGCGACATCAACGGAATCGCCATTCGCGGCAACAAAGCGCTCGCCGTCAACAAGCGGCAGCTCGCCTCGAAAACCCTCGACTGCAAAACAGCGGTCCAAAGCGAAGTGGTGGTGTCGATTGTCGAAGGTCAGCTCTGCGTCACACAAAACGGCACGACACGCACAATCTCGCCGCAAGGCACTGGCAACACTTCCTACGTTTGGCCCGAACTTTCGCCCGATGGAAAGCGCATTGCTTACTTCCTCATCGGCAAAGGGCTTTACGTCTGCGACCTCAACGGCAAGAACGTCCGCTCCCTCGGATACCATCACGCTCCGAAATGGCTCGACAACAACACCGTCATTGCCATGGACGACTACGACAACGGCTCGGTGATCGTGAAATCCTCCATCATCGCCATCAATGTCAACACCGCAAAGGCTCAAACATTGACGCCCTCAAGCATTGTGGCAACATATCCCTCGGTGTCGAAGAGCAAAATCCTCTTCACCACTCCGAGGGGCGAACTCTATAACATTAACATCAAATAAGCCGAAGCCATGAAAAAGATTCTTTTAACACTTGCCATGGCTGTTATGGCAGTCACAGCCGCCAATGCCAAATCGGCGTCGGAAATTCGTA
The DNA here is from genome assembly GCA_902795825.1 of uncultured Bacteroidales bacterium. Taxonomy (GTDB): domain Bacteria; phylum Bacteroidota; class Bacteroidia; order Bacteroidales; family Muribaculaceae; genus RUG14106. Next base: position 1,198 of record CADBML010000197.1, on the reverse strand, counting down.
TTTACATCAATCCGGGACATGGCGCATGGACCGATGAGGACCGCCCGATGGCACTTGTCAACAAAGTGTCGATGGACACCACCGGCTTCTTCGAGTCGAACACCAACCTGAAAGTGGGTCTCGCCATGTGGGAAAAACTCAAAGAATACGGGTTGAGATACACCAACACAAGCAACGCCCTTCTTGCCGGCGGCAACAATGTGGTAATGTCGCGTGTGAAGAACGGTCCGAACACCTGCCCCAGCGGGAGCTCAATTTCCTACGGTGGCTCCACCTACGGTCAATATAGCCGCAACCTGTCGGAAATCGCTATTGAGTGCCACACGAACAACTTCGACATGTTCATCTCTCCACACTCCAACGCATTTGCCGATGGTCAACCAGTCAACTATCCATTGATTCTCTATCGCGGAACGGATGCCGCCGAACGCTCGGCAGGATCAAAGGCCATGTGTCAGGCAATGTGGCCTTACGCATATTCCGACGCTCATCAGCAATGGAGTGCCACAAGCACCTATAACCCATCAAAACCCAACATCCGCGGCGACGTCTCATTCATGGGTGGTGACTATTCCACAGTAATCAACGGAGTCGCTTATTGGGGCTACTACGGCGTGCTCCGACAGGGCACCCCCGGCTTTCTTATCGAACGTTACTTCCACACCTACCAGCCCGCACGCCACCGTGCAATGAACTGGGAGGCTTGTTACATTCAAGGCTATCTCCTCGCTCGCGGTGTGGCTGCCTACTGGGGGTTGACTCCCTCGACAAACACCGGTGAAATTTTCGGCGTGGTGCGAAGCGCAACCGAAACGTTCTCCCACACCTACTACACCCCCATGTCGGGCTCAGACGACCAATATCTGCCCCTCAACGGTGTGAAAGTCACTCTTAAAAACTCAAGCGGCACCGTTGTCAACACCCAACAAATCAACCAAAACGGCACGGCATCGACCGTCTCTTACAAGACCACCGACAACTTCTACAACGGCGTGTTCGTGTTCCGCGGACTCGCCCCCGGAAATTACACCATCACTCTCGAGAAGTCGGGCTACGACACTAAGACTGTCAACGTAACCGTCAATGCCAATCAGACCACCTATCCGAGCGTATTCATGAGCGTATCAGGTCAACACATTGACCCCTACGATCCCGGAACAGGCTACTACAACTACTACGACGACAAGATGGCTGGCGG
>CADBML010000196.1 GCA_902795825.1 uncultured Bacteroidales bacterium | reverse complement strand
TGCCGATGGCTTCGCCACCGCGGGCTGCCTTTCAGGCAACACCCGCTTCGGCATCTCCCCGAGCCACTTCGTGGGTTCCTAATTTCTAATTTCTCATTCCTAATTCCCTAAAATGCTTCGTCATTCCGATATTATCCGCGAGATTGAGCAGTTCGCGCCTCCTGCCCTTCAGGAGGACTTTGACAACACAGGGCTTCAATGCGGCAATGCCGCCGATGAATGTCGTGGTGTGCTGATATGCGTCGATGCCACGCCCGAAATCGTCGATGAGGCCGTGGCTATGGGCGCGAACCTTATCATCACCCACCACCCGCTGATATTCCGTGCCATCAAGCGTGTGACGCCCGTCGGGCGGGTTGGCACCACATTGGTGAAGGCTCTTCAGTCGGGCATCACCATCTATTCGAGCCACACGGCCACCGACAGCGCCCGCGGCGGAGTGTCGTGGGAAATGGCGCGAATGCTTGGTCTGACCGGCGTCGCCACTCTCGACCGCCAGTCGGGTCGGATGATGAAGCTGGTGACGATGGTGCCGACATCGCACGTTGAGAAAGTGCGTGAAGCCGTCTTTGCCGCCGGTGCGGGTGCGCTTGGCGACTACGATTCCTGCAGTTATGCCGTGGAGGGCGAAGGCACGTTCCGCGCTCTCGACGGTGCGAATCCTTTTGTGGGCGATAGGGGAGAGCTTCATCGAGAAAAAGAAGCCCGCCTTGAAGTGGTTATGCCCTCATGGCTTCAGACGAAAGTTGAAATCGCCCTACGTGAGGCGCATCCCTATGAGGAGCCGGCCTACGATTTCATCGCGCTTGCCAATGCGGCCCCTTATTCTGGACTTGGCATTATCGGCGATTTGACAAAGCCTCTCGACGAGGCCGATTTCGTCGCTTTGGTGAAGCGTACGTTCGGCAGCCCCGTGGTCAGGACCACCCGTTCGCGAGGAAAGAAAATAGCCCGTGTGGGCCTGTGCGGCGGCGCGGGGATAGATTTCGTTCCCAACGCTTTGGCTCTCGGCGCGGACGCATATATTTGCTCCGACACCAAATATAATTTCTTCCTCGACTATGCCGACAGCCTGTTTTTGGTCGATATAGGGCATTTTGAAAGCGAAAATTGCACAAAAAACATTTTTTATCGCATTATTAGCGAAAAATTCGTTAACTTTGCAGTTCGGAAATCATCAATCGAAGAAAATCCAATCAACTACTTATAAAATACGACAATAACGTATATGGCTACAAAAAAAGCAGATCAACCATTGACAGTGGAACAGCGCCTGAAGCTGCTCTACGAACTTCAGACAATCCTTTCCCATGTTGACGAAATCAAGACGGTTCGCGGTGAGCTTCCTAACGAGGTTAAGGACCTTGAGGATACAATCGAAGGCCTCAACACCCGCATCGAGAACTACAACAACGAAATCGCCGACTTGAACTCGCGCATCACGGTTGAAAACGGAAACATCGAAACGGCGAAGCAGAAAATCGCCAAATATAAATTCCAGCTCGAAAACATCCGCAACAACCGCGAATATGAAATCCTCAGCAAGGAGGTGGAATACTGCGAACTCGAAATCAGATATTCCGAAAAGAGAATCAACGAGTACTATCATCTGATTGAGAACCGTCAGGCCGACATCGTTGCCACAAAGGAGCGCCTCGACGACTGCAACCACGCATTGGAAGAGAAGCGATTCGAGCTTGAAGAAATCGTGTCGGAAACGAAGGCCGAAGAAGAACAGCTTCGCGACAAAGCAAAGTTGATCGAGCCCAAAATTGACGAGCGCCTGCTCAGCGCATTCAAGCGCATCCGTAGCAACATGCGCAACGGATTGGGTATCGTGACGGTGCAACGCAATGCCTGTGGCGGTTGCTTCAACCGTATTCCGCCGCAGAAGCAACTCGAAATCCGCCTTCACAAGAAGATTGTCGTCTGCGAATATTGCGGCCGCATTCTCATCGACCCCGAGCTTGCCCAGTCGAAGTCGAAGAAGTAAGGCTTCGGGCTTTTTAGAAGGGAAAATAATCGGCGCAGACGTCAATCGTCTGCGCCGATTGTATAGTTTTGGGCTCCGCTACGGGAAAGTAAGATGCGGGATTATGGTTTATGATCTGTGTCGAGCCGGTGAAAGTTGGCGGCTCAGTGACGAAAAAGCGGCATTCCATCAGAAATGCCGCTTTTCGAGAGCTACAGGGGCGTAATGGTCAATCGACGTAGTCGTCGGCCATGTCCTCGCTGAAGCCTTCAGCGTTGAACTCGTCGTCGTTGTAGGCGTCGCTTCCGTAGAAGTCCTCGTCCATATCGTCGAGCAACGAGATTTCGGTTTTCTTGCCTTTCTGTTTAGTGTCGATGTCGTCAACTAATTCCATACTTTGCTTTGGCGGCACCCCTTGGGCGAACACACAGACGGGGTCGTGCAGGGTTTTCCCCGTGATACATTCGTCCATCTTGATACGGAAAGCGCGGTCGGTCACATAGTCGAACACGAAAAGCAGGCGTTGCCCTTCATCGACAAATTCGTTGATTACCGTTTCTTCCATAAGGTAGATGTCGTCCATACCCTCTTCGAAGCCCATGTCGGCGAAAGCTATTTCTTCTTGTCGCGTCCATGAATCGTTGCAGATGAAAAACGAGCAGAGCTGACCCTTGTCGTAACCGACACTGTCACAGATGGCATTCTTCAGCTCAAGGAACGTGGCATCGGGGTCGATTTGGATGTCACGGCGGAACTTGTCGTTCTCGGTTGATCTGATTTTGAAATTGAATATCATGAGTAGAAAACAGTAGAAATTAGATTTACGTTGCTAAATTAGTAAATAATCCGACTGAACAAAAATAAATAGCAAGAATTTTTCAAAAAAAATCACTTTGAGGCATTAGAGACGGCAAAAATTGCATATTTTGCCCCAAAACGTGCATTTTGCCCGCCCATTTCGGGCGTAAACAAGCGGAAAGTGGTTACTAACAAAAATGCGTCTTTCGCACCTGACAAGAGATGCTGTAGAGCACCAGAGACGGTCAATAGTGGCATCAAACCGATGACAATTTCAGCGCCGATCTTCATCGAAGCTACTACAACTCGCTTCTTCAGTGGCTATCGACCCTCTCCGAGGCTCATACTCATTGACTCATCTCCCACCAAGCTGCGAGGGGTCTCCGACCCTCTTGCTTGGGTTTTGCCACATATAGCCTCTCCGAGGCAACAAACATCGCCAACGTTGTCAGCACGCGATTTCTTATACTAAACTGGCGTGACTTGCCGTGGACCATATAGTTGTCGCAATCCTATGATTCAATGCAAAAAAAGAAAAGCGGTCTTTATGACCGCTTTTCTTCTAAAATTGCTGTTGACGCGGGTTACTTAACCACGACTTTGGAGGTGCGGACTGAGCCGTCGGAGAGGGTTGCTACACGGATGTAGATTTGTCCTGCCGACGGGTTGTCGATACGTACACCCTGGAGGTTGTAGTAAGTTGCCGATACTTCAGCGGCATCGTTGCCGACGCTTTCGACTGAGACAGGACCGAAGGTATAGTACTGTGCGGAGAAGCCTGCGTTCCATACGTAGATGCCGTATTGGCCGTTGGCTTCCTTGCGTACTGTGTAAGCACGGAACTGGTGGCTTACGGATTCATCAGCCTTGCCGCCCGATGCTACTTGTTCGCCCTTGGTCACGTTGCGGAGAGTGAACTCGCTCGTGCGTGCCAACGAAACAACACCGTAGAGGTCGTTGCCGTAGTTGAACACATCGAAGCCTTCATTACCGCCTGCACCGAACGAAGCGTCGAGAGCATATTGTTCCGAACCGTCTTCCATCCATGAGAAGAGCGAGTTGGTACCGCGGTTGCGTGAATAGAACGCTGCCGACGGATCGACGAACGCTTCAGTTTCATCAACTGTCTCGAACATCGGTTGAGCCAGCGTCGAAGTGTTCATCGCTACCAAAACTGTGGGCGATGCGGCGCTTGCGCTTGTGTCTTGTGCGCCGTTGACAATCTTGATTGCTGCAACAGCGGCCTGTGCGTTACCTGCGATGAAGAAGTAACCGCCATCGGCACTCATCAAATTGCCTACTACACGACCAACTTGGTCAACACGGCAAGCCTCGATGCCCGAAGGCAATTCGATAGTGAGTTCATGTTGCGTTCCGTTCGGTTCGATTATTACCCAACTTGTCGAGGAGCCAACACCGGGGAATCCCTTATTGACGAGGAGGTTGCCAGCATCGTCGGAAGAGATTGCGGCACCCATGCCTTCAACAGTTGCGAACGTCGTTACGCCGTCCTTAGTGTATTTAAGGATTTTGCCCGGAGCGTCGGCTGTGGCCTTTTGGGCTGCATAAATTGCCGTTCCGAAGCCTGTTGCGAAGCGGCAGTCGCTCGAAGCGGGAGTTGAGAACTTCTGTTCCCAAATGAGTGTCAAGTCAGATGACGGTGGTTCGGGAGTGTCGCCTTGGATTGTGTAGGTCGCCGAAGCCACATCCGAAAGTTGTCCGTCCTTAACGGCTACAGCCTTGATGGTAGTGGTCTCGCTGATGGCGATCGGACCGGTGTAGAGGGCCGATGCGGCCGAAGGAGCTGCGCCGTCGAGGGTGTAGCGGATTTCAGCGCCGGCGG
>CADBML010000195.1 GCA_902795825.1 uncultured Bacteroidales bacterium | reverse complement strand
ACGACTGCCACCACGGCCGTGGGTGTCGTGCCGATGATTATCGCCCAATCGTCGTTTTGGATGCCTGTGGGCGTGACAATTTTTGCAGGAGGAATAGGCACACTGATTCTCGTGGTCACCGTCCTGCCTGTCGTATATTGGAAAGTGTCATTGAAATAACAATGTTTATGAAATTTTTTCGCATCATAATTCCGTCACTGATTCTGACGGTTTCAGCCGCAGCCCAACAGCCGGTTTACACTCTTGACCAAATCGTCGGCAAAGCCGTTGAAAACAACGTGGCCATATCTAAGGCGAGGAAGAACATCGCCGCCGCCGAACTTCAACTCAAAGAAGCGCGTACGAACTTCTTTCCGTCGGTAAGCGGCAATCTGATGTGGTTCAGGGCAAACAACGGACTGGCAAAAATGAAAATCGACCTGTCGGGCTACATCACTCCCGAAATCGCCGCCGCATTAAGCTCAATTCTTCCTGCCGAAGCCCTCACGGCTTTGAGCCACCCTTTGTCGTTCTCCCTCATCGAGGACGGAACGATTGCCGGAATTAACGCGGTTCAACCGGTATTCGCCGGCGGGCGAATCGTCAACGGCAACCGTCTCGCGAAAGTGGGGCATGACGCAAGCCTCCTGCAACTTGAGCTGTCGGAAAACGAAGTGACCAAGACTGCCGAAGAGTATTTTTGGCAAATTGTCACTCTTGAGGAGAAAATAAAGACGCTCGACGACGCCGACCGACTTGTCGCCGACATTCACAAGGATGTGAAAGTGGCGGTCGAGGCCGGAGTGGGAATGAACAACGACCTGCTCCAGGTGCAACTCCGCCAAAACGAACTTCAAAGCCAGCGTCTGCAACTCATGAATGGCATTTCACTGTGCCGTATGCTCCTCGCCCAATATTGTCATCTTGATTCCGCGCAATTCCGGCTCGCCTACTCGCTCGACGTCGAATCGCCCCTCACGGCGAAAAAGAATCATCAGTCGGCTCTCGCATCTATTCCCGAATACAAGCTGCTCAACAAGCAAGTGGAGGCGGCCGAACTTCAACGGAAAATCGAAATCGGCAAGAATATGCCCACCGTGGCCGTCGGCGTGGGATACACATTCCAAAACCTGCTCGACGAAAACCACACCTCGCCGTTGGTCTTCGCCACCGTAAGGGTGCCGATTTCCGATTGGTGGGGCGGATCGAGCGCAATTAAACGCAAACAAATCGAAAAAGACCTCGCCATGGAGCAGCTTATCGACAATTCCGAAATGCTCACCATAAGAATGCAGAAAGCGTGGAACGACGTGGAAGAGGCTTATATGCAAATCGACATCGCGCGCCGCAGCGTGGAGCAGGCGAAGGAGAACCTACGCATCAGGCGAGACTTCTACAATGCCGGAGCATCTTCAATGTCCGATCTCCTCGAGGCTCAGTTGCTTTACCAACAAGCGCGAAACAAACACATCGACGCCGTTGCCGCCTATCAAAACCGGCTTCTCGCCTACCGCCAAGCCACCGGCAGCTGACAGTTCTCAATTGGGAATACAAAATAATAAGGCGGCTCGTCAAATGCGGGTCGCCTTATGTTCGTGAGCTTTATGTTCGTGAGCTTTAGCGGTCCATTGTCAGGAGCAGCTCGGTGTTGTTGCGGGTACGCTCCATCTGCTGCTGCATAAACTCCATCGCCTCCACCGAGGTGCGGTCGGAAAGGAACCGACGGAGCACCCACATACGGTTGAGCGTTTCCTGCGGCAGGAGAAGGTCGTCACGGCGTGTGCTCGATGCCATAATATCGACAGCGGGGAAGATACGTTTGTTCGACAGTTTTCGGTCGAGTTGAAGCTCCATGTTGCCTGTGCCCTTGAACTCCTCGAAAATCACTTCGTCCATCTTCGAGTTGGTCTCGGTGAGGGCGGTGGCGATGATTGTGAGCGAACCGCCGTTTTCGATGTTGCGGGCTGCGCCGAAGAATCGTTTGGGTTTCTGTAGGGCGTTGGCTTCCACACCGCCGGAGAGAATCTTTCCCGACGAAGGCGCGCATGTGTTGTAAGCACGGGCGAGGCGAGTGATGGAGTCAAGCAGAATCACCACATCGTGACCACATTCCACCATCCGTTTTGCCTTTTCAAGCACTATCGACGCGATTTTCACATGACGCTCGGCGGGTTCGTCAAATGTCGAAGCGATTACTTCGGCGTTGACGCTGCGGCTCATGTCGGTCACCTCTTCGGGACGCTCGTCGATGAGCAGAATCATGATGTATGTGCCCGGATGGTTCTCGGCAATAGCGTTGGCTATGTCCTTCAAGAGAATTGTTTTACCTGTCTTAGGAGGAGCCACAATCAGGCCGCGCTGCCCTTTGCCGATCGGGGAGAACATATCGACGATTCGGGTTGACATATTGCAGGTCGAGCCCGAAGTGATGTCGAATTTTTCATCGGGGAAGAGCGGAGTGAGATGCTCGAACGGAATGCGGTCGCGGACCACCATCGGACTGTGACCGTTGATTTGGAACACGTTCGTCATCGGGAAATATTTGTCGTTCTCCTTCGGCGGACGGATTGAACATTCCACAACGTCGCCGGTTTTCAACCCCCACTGCTTAATCTGCTGCTGGGTGACAAAAACATCGTCGGGCGAAGCGAGGTAGTTGAAGTCGCTTGAGCGGAGGAAGCCGAATCCTTCGGGCATTATCTCAAGAACGCCTTGGGTGCGGAGGAAGTCGGAGAAATCGTAAGCGGGCTCTTGGAATTGCAACTGCTGATTCTGTTGATTCTGCTGATTGTTACGGTTTTTCTTGTTCTTCTTGCCCTGCTTCTGCTGCTGTTGTGGCTGCTGACCGGCTGCTGTCGGCTCTTGGATGACGATGGGAGCCATGGCTGCCTGATATGCGGCCTGCGCGGCGGCTTCTTCGCGCTCCTGCTGCGAACGTTTCACAAATTTGCGGCCTCCGCTCTGCGGGAAGAACGAGTTAAACGAATTGTCGGTGCCGGCCGGCTGGTTGTCCTGTCGGTTGTTCTGCGGAGCCTGTACTTCAGCCGCGGCCTCCTGCTTCGGTGCCTGAACATTTGCCTGAGGTTCATTCTTGGCAAGAGGCTGAAGCATTGTCATCTGGTCGGCAATGTCGTCGGGAGCTTGGACCGGAGCCGGCGTTTCAGCTGCATTATCAGCCTTGCCCTTTTTGCGACCACGCTTGCCGGCCTTGGCGGCGACAGGTTCCTGCTTCGGCGCTTCGGCTGGAGCCTCTGCCATGACATCAGCAGCCTTAGAGGGCTCGGCTGTGGCTTCCGCCGCCGTGGCTTCAACTTTCACCTTTGCCGGACGACCGCGACGGCGCTTCGGCTGAACATCTTCGGCTGCGGGAACCGCCGGCGTTTCAGCCTCGGGAGTTGTTGCGGGCTTTTCGGCTTCGGCGGCTTTCGCAGCCTTCTGCTCTTTGGCCTTAGCCTTGGTTTCTTTCTCTTTTTTTGCTTTTTTCTCGGCCTTGGAGGATTTGGGCTCACGCTGTTTCGCCACCTTGTCGGCGGCAGCCTGAATAGCCTGATTGTCGAGGATATACTCTACTGTAGTGTCGAATGAGGCGGAATCCGCCTTTTTCATTCCCATGTCGGCAGCGATCTTCTTCAGATCCTGCTCGCTCATTTCATTAAGTTCTGTTATGTGGTACATAAATATTTTGTTTTGTCCGAAAGGAGAAGCCGTCGCGACGCTTGCGCATAAGCCCAGCCCCCTTTCCCGTCAACGGGAACGGACATTGTTATTGGTCAAATGTGGAAAATTGGCATTGAAGCCATAAAAGAATACGAGAAAATCAAGGAAATTTGAGAGAGATGGAGAGAGAAAACGTCGAATGGGCGGTTATGAGCCATTTCCGACTGCAAAGTTAATCATTCTTTTCCATTATACAAAAAATCCCCCTATTTTTTTCTTCACCATCTTCAGACGACGCGTATAATGCACACGAAGTGAATATTTAACGAGGAAAGTTTAAAGAAGTGATTCTCGACGGAAAAAAGATGACAGAAGAACATAAGGACAAAAGGGGAAAGCACATTGCACAATTCGTAATTTACAGTAATCGGGGATTGCTAGCGTGTCGGTGTAATGCGAGACGCAGTCTCGTACAATTTCTAACTCCTCATTGGGTCGAGTGCCGATGGCTTGGCCACCGCGGGCTGCCTTTCAGGCAACACCCGCTTCGGCATCTCCCCGAGCCACTTCGTGGGTTCATAATTCCTAATTTCTAATTTTTAATGCATTGAGCATTTTGCATTATGCATTAATAAACTTTCAACTTTCAAAAAGATTTCTTAACTTTGCGGTTGGAGATTGGTAGAGTCCTATCAAAGCCCTGATTCGGGCTTATCTCCAAAAGACATAGGCGGGGCAACCCGCCAAAACAAAACGGAAGCGTTTTGTTCGTTGACTTT
>CADBML010000194.1 GCA_902795825.1 uncultured Bacteroidales bacterium | reverse complement strand
GCATTACCTTTGCAGTGTTAAGTCCCGACAGTCACTGGGTTTGCCCAAACTGCCGGGTATGGTTTTTTTTATAGAGTATGGGGTAATTATTGTTTGATTATTAGGTGGATAAGAATAATAGCAATACCCTCATCAAAATAATAATATCGCCGAACAGCGAGTATTCCTAGCCACTCATCGAACCGCTTAATTTGATAATCTCTTCCATAGAATTGCGACATCGATGTTGCATATTTGTGAAAAATAATCGAAATTGACGTTTTTCGGCAAAAACGCCTCGTCGATTTCCGTGTTTTTGCGTCTTATATTATGGAACGCTGAATTGACGTTTTGAGATTATGTTTGGCGGCAGACGCGGAAATATTGACGAAGTGATATCGGCGAATCTTGACGCATTGGTCAGGTTTGCCTGCTTCCGCGTTGGCGACCGTGCGGAAGCCGAGGACATCGTCTATGAAGCAGTGTTGCGCCTGCTTGAAAACGGCGACAGGGCAAACGATGCCAAATGCTACTTATTCCGAATCGTTTACAACCTTTGCCACGACAAGTTCAGGAAAAAGCATATTCCAACAATCCCCCTCGAGAACGTTGATATGCCCGATGACGCTGAGACCCGTCTTGACCAGGAGGAAATAGAGCGCATCAACAGTTTGCTCGACGGCTTGCCACCCAATGAGGCGGAGGTTGTGAGAATGAATGTTGTTGACGAACTTTCGTTTGTGGAAATCAGCCACATCCTCAATCTTCCGCAATCCACCGCGAAATCACGGTTCTATTCCGGAATGAAAAAGATGAGACAAATTTATTTCACCAATAATCAATGACTGCAATGGACGAATATCACGACATAATTGAGCAACTAAAGCCGCAACGCAATATCTGCGCTTCGGCGCGTTTGCGCCGGCTCGTCAGCGACGCATCGGTGTGTCGGCGCAGAACCGTCGGCAAGTCAAGGTGGCGGTGGTGGACCGCCGCGGCTTGCTTGGCATTAATATTAGGCACAATATTGCCATTCAAAACTACCACCACACCATCTGCCGACAATAGCCATTGCGTCGTTTATGCTGCCGGACAAATGGTGACTGGCGGCGAAGCCCAATCGATTGCCGAGGCTGATGTCGCCAGAATGGAACAATTTTTGCGGACTGTCGAGCAACAAAACTCAAGCGAGGAAGAAAAAGTCAACCAATTCATAAAACATAAATCCTTACTGAAATGAAACGTCTATTTTTCATCATAGCAAGCGTTGTCACCGCCATTGCGGCCTATGCCAACCCGCCTAAACTGAATGTCGAAAGCCTGTTCGACGGCAGATACAACGACAACAAGAGCGTGACCATCACAATCTACAAGAACAACGGCAACTTTTACCGCGGACTGACGGTGACGAATAATCCGGGCATCATCAAGAAAATTGCCGAGGCAATCACGAAAGACGTTCCGAGAGCAAAAGAATACTCTGACCACAACGGGCCTGACGGACAATACACTTCGCTCCAGATTGTCAACAACGGCGAGATTATCTACATCGGCTTGCAGCGCGACCGGCATGGCGGAGCATTCTTCTTCATTCAAGGCAAGGAAAAAGCATTCAAATAACTAATTATCATCCTATTATGAACAGATTTTTGAAAGCCGTCATGCTGATGGCTCTGCTCCCCGCATCACTTTCCGCACAGGAAAACAATGATTCCGTAAGCACGGATTCCATAGCCGACTATTGGGATAAAATGCTCGAACTAAACGATGTGGTCGTGGTGGCCCGACGCCCTGTTCTTAAGCAATCGCCTGACCGCATTGTTTACTTGACGAAGAACGACACTTACGCTGCTGGGTTGAATGGCATAGAAGCACTCGCCCGTATTCCACGCGTAACCGTCGAGGGCGATGCCGTGACCGTCGCAGGAAAGTCGTCGGTGCGTTACATCGTCGATGGTCGCATGTTGGAGATGTCGGACGATGCCATCACTATGCAGTTGAAGAATCTGCAAGCGTCGGGCATCGATAAAATCGAAGTGCTCACCACCCCACCAGCGAAATATGCCGTCGAAACTAATGTTGCGTTCATCAGCATCACCACTCGCAACGAGTCGCTTGGAACACGGGGGAATGTGTGGGGGCGCGGCATCGTTCGGGAGAATTTCAGCTATATGTTTGGCGGCAATCTGTCGCACACCACTCGCAAAGTGGAACTCTCAGCCGATGCCAGTTGGAACGACACCAAAGGCATCAACGACCTCGACCGCACTTTCTCCTTCAACGATCACGAAAAGACATCTTGCAGGAGTACACATTTCGCAAACCGAGCTTTTGGAGTAAACGGACTTTTCAAGTACAAGTTTAGCGACCGCATAAGTGCCGGCATCATCGCCAATCTTAACACCACACGACTTAATAGCAAGCTAAACGATGTCACCGATGACAATGGCAGAATCTTCCGCTCCTTTAACTATTCTCCCTCACGCCCCAACAATGCGTTCACATTAACCACATTCGCCGATTGGCGACTTGATGACAAGGGCAAGACGCTCAGCCTCACCTATAACTGGTTCGATAAATCAACCAAGTCGTTCTCCGATGTGACCACAACATGGGACGACGGGCTATCGCGCTTGACCAACGACGGACACAACAAATACCACATTCACTCCGTCAAATTGGATGCCACATTGCCGTTGAAGGCGCTCAAGATAGAAACCGGCATGGCTTACACCGCTATCGGCAACACGACGGCATTGACTGCCGGAACTTACGATGATGCCCAATGGGTTGTCGATCCGTCGCAAAGCAACGCGTTTGACTACGATGAAACCACCGCTGCCGCCTACGTCAGCTCTGAAAAGAGTTTCACCAACTCACTGTTTGGCAAGTTGGGGTTGCGTTATGAGCACACCGATGTGAGAGGTCGCCAGTCGGTCGGCGAAGAGAAACACAACAACGGTTATGGCTATCTTTTCCCCTCGTTGAACTTGAGTTGGAACAATCAGAGCGGAAGCCGGTTCGCCTTGTCATATTCAATGGGCATAGCCCGACCTAACTTCGGCGACCTTAATCCGTTTCGCTACTATACCACCACGAGCGACTATGTGTCGGGCAATCCTGACCTAAAGCCGAGCATCGCCCATAATGCGGAACTTAGCTATAGCTACAAAGGAATATATGCGGTTCTCTACAATTCACACAACAGCAACGCCATTGGCTATGTCGCGCGATTCAACGCCGATGGCTCTCAGTATTCCGTCCCGGAAAACTGCATCGATAACAACAAGCTGGGGTTGTATGCCTCTTATTACCGCACAATCTTTGACTGGTGGAACGTAAATCTCGGGGACGAGGTGTTCAATACTTATGCCAAATCGAAGATTGCCGACTTTCGCAAACATGACGACGGCGGATGGAGCGGCAAACTCGAACTCAGCTCCTCGTGGATGCTCAACCGCCCCAAAACTCTCATCTTCAACGTGCGATTCAGCCATTATTTCCCTTACCATGAGCGCATGGTGCGTTACGATTCGATGTCGCTGATAGGTTTCGAATTGAGATATATGCTTCTCGATAACCGACTGACGCTTACCGCCGATGTGAACGACCCATTCGGTTGGAACATCACGAAATCAACGGCCTTGTACAACGACTACAGTGTCTATACCCGCAACAATATCCACAGTCATGCCGTATCGCTGCGTGTCTCTTACTGCTTCGGCGGCAACAAGGTGAACAACGTCTATCGCGACACCAAAGAGCGCGAATCCACTCGCAGTTACTGAATCTTCTTCATGCATTATTCGTTGGGGGTCGAGGATGAATGAAACGTTCTCGGCCCTAATTTAGTTTGGAATAAAAATAATCCAGATTTGAGGGCGTTAATGCACATTTTCTTTTGCTTGAAAATGCGCAAATTCGAAATCGGATGAAACAGAAAATGCGAAAAACTTGAAATACAATTCTATTCAAATAAATCGTCCATTGTCACTTGGCTTTGCACCTCGTCAGCATAGCCGCCCAGTTTTACACCATAGGTGGTTATCATCGTTAGGTGTATTGCCTTTTTTGTGCGACTTTCTCGTTTGAAAATAGATATTCGTTGACGCAACCGCTTGTCTTCTACGGCAGTGATTACGTAAGTATCAATTGCATATTTTATTTCGCACAAATTTATAACCCCGTCATTTCGGTCAATAAGTAAATCAATCTGAACGCCAGTGTCTTGCTCGTCTTTGGGCTTATAAAACCATGAATGAGCTGTGCTGATGACTGCTGAGAATCCAAGAGCCTTCTTGATTTGCTCTAAATGCTGAAGACAAACGCGCTCAAATGCAAGTCCAGCCCATGTGTCATGAAGCGTAGTGCTTTGATTGGATGTCCAAAAGCTGCGGTCCCCATTTTCGTTTTGTTGAATAAACTTGAAGTAAAACAACGTATAATTGTCCATCAGTTGGTAAACTACATCTTTCTTTTTCTTACCCAAGAAAGTGTATCGCCTAATGAATGAACATTGCTCCAATTCTCGAAGAGCTCTTGCGAAATGTTCGTTATCTGAGATTTTTGTTTCAGATAGAATTTCTTCGCGCAACATACCTGCCTTTTTCTTGGCAAGGGCATTTATAATGGCGATATGAACCGATGGGTTGCGGAATAGCGAGGCATATAGCGCATTATATTCGTGAACCAATTCTCCATTTTCGGCAAAGAATAGATTGTCGATATTTTGAGCGAGGCTCAATCCTCTCCGCATATAGCTCCAGTAATAAGGAATGCCGCCCATTGCCATATAGCCTTCAAGGATCTGCTTGCGAGTGAACCCTAGATGCTGAACCATGCAGAACTGTTCACATTCGTGAAGAGTGAATGGTTGCAGATGTATTTGTCTAGTCAGTCGATTGTGAAGTCCGCCATAATTCATTACGATATTATCAATTATCCAAGATGTGGCACTGCCGCACACAACAAGCAGTATGTCGCGGCGAGTTGTTGC
>CADBML010000193.1 GCA_902795825.1 uncultured Bacteroidales bacterium | reverse complement strand
GCACATAAAAAGGGCGCGGCCGACTCATTCTTCGCCAGTCGGCCGTGGAAAAACCTTAATGTGAAAGAATGGGAAAATCGACCCGCCCCTGTCGGCTATCGTTTCACTACAAGCTGGCATTCTATAACAAACACCATCTCGTTGTGGAATTAGCCACAACAGTAAAGCGATTCGTCCATCCTTGCGATCACATATAAATTTTCCACGTTTACTGGCGTCGCAGGAGAGAATCTCGCTCTCAATATGTCGCGCAACCCATCGGGTGGGTTGACTTTGCAAAATTAGTGATTGTTCCGATATTTTGCAACTTTGCGAAAAAATATTTGTCGATTTTCCCATTTCATTATTGTTGTCAGTCGCAAAAATAGCAACTCTTCACAAGCGGCATCCTACCAAAAGCCCACCAATATCGCCGCAATTTTGCCATTTGCGGTTTTTGTTATAATTTTACATCGTGAAAGAATTTATTGACACTTCCGCTTCTGGTCAGATTGTCAGTCCATTTGAAGGCGTGACAAGTTCGTTCACCGACATCCAAAAGTTGTCGGAGTCCAAAACCAATATTATTCTCAACGCCAAGCGTTACGGCAAATGGTGGATATTAAAGTGTCTTGCCAAAGATGTCGCCAATGATGGTGGATATCAGCAAAAACTCCGTAAGGAATTTGATTTGATGATGTCAATCGACTCCCCTTTCGTAGTAAAAGCTTACTCGATGGAGCCTGTCGACGACTATGGAATGTGCATTATAATGGAATACATCGAGGGGCAAACGCTTGATTCGTGGACTACGGCCACTTCTTCTCGCCGGCAACGCAATATCATGTTTGTCAGAATCCTCAATGCCGTTGAAGACATTCATGCCTCGGCGGTTGTACATCGCGACCTGAAGCCTTCGAATATCATCGTTAACCGTGCCGGAGGTTATCCCAAGATAATTGACTTCGGTCTTGCGGATTCCGACTCACACGCCACACTCAAACAGCCAGCCGGAACTGCGGCGTTCATTGCCCCTGAACAGACTGTTGGCAATGTGCCCGATACGAGAAACGACATTTTCAGCCTTGGAGCTATCGCAAAATGCATGAATCTCGGCTGCTCGCGGAGTCGGATAATAAAACGATGTTTGGAACCAATCGACCGCCGGTTTCAAAGTGTCGGTGATTTAAAAAAGGCATTGGCGTCGGCCGACAGAATAAGAAAGAACTTCCGCAGAGGCATTGCATTCATGTTTTTTGCAGCCGTAGCGGCAACAGTAGTCGCATTATTATACAGACACATCTCCCCCACCGCTGATTCGGAGCAAATTTCGCAGATTCAAAAGGCAAATATCGCACTGAAAGACTCGTTCGACAACGTGATAACAACTCTCAACGACTCCCTTTCATCAGTTAGCAAGGCCAATCGCGCACTCTCGGAAGAGAACACCGCTATCAAAAAGACCGCCGACGAACTTCAACAAAAATTTGATGCTGAAGAAGCCCATCGACGAAAAATTGCTGATATAATCGCAGCCGGGAATCGCCGTGTTGAGCGTTACAGAAACGACCTTAACGCCGATTTGACACAGATTGCCGAGGATTACGTGGCATCAATTGCCACTTCCGACATCTCACAGAAGGAGTTGGGTGAGATTCGCAATGCAGTAATATTGAAAGTAAGGGAAATTTATCTGTCACGACGCAATAAAACGGAAAATGGAAATAAAAAATGAGACTATAGAACGGCTAAAAGAGGCTATCGTTGAAAAATACGGCTCTCCGTTAGAAACAGAAAAAGACTATTCGCTGTTGAGCGAAGCCATAGGCGACTTTGCCTTCCGTCATGGGAACAAAGCCGACAGTGTCAGTGCGTCAACCCTTAAGCGCTTATTCGGATATATGCGCGACCACTTTAGCCCGTCGGTCACCACTCTGAACATTCTATCACGATATGTCGGCTTTTCCGACTTCCAATCATTTCTGAACGGACTCCAAAGCGATGAGGTCATAAGCAAACATATTGCCGCCGATTCGCTTGCCATAGGTGAAGAAATCACATTATGCTGGGAACCTTCAAGAATCATGACAATCCGCTATGAAGGCAACAGCCGTTTTTCCGTGATTAAGGCGGAAGGCACGCGAATAGCTGTCGGCTCAAAATTCCGCTGTGCAGTGATTATTTCGGGAGAGCCGTTGATATTGACCGATCTTTTGATGCCTGAGGCTAAAGAGCCCATCATTTATATTATTGGCAAGAAGTCGGGTGTCAGCATTAACAAGTGATTTCTTATGGTTTATTTGGACGACGAAATATTTGACTGGATTGAACGTCATCTTGACGACGACCCGAAATCGCTCGCCCTAAAGTATTCGGGTAAAGCCGACTGGATTCCTTTCGCCGTCACTCAAATCGAATGTAGGAAACGCGCCTCAAAAAAACTGTCTGAGACGCTTAAAAATCGCCGATTCGTTTTTCCCTCACTTTTGTCGGCCGAGCAATCAACATCCGACTTGGTTGCCTCTTTTCACGCATCGTTAATTTCTGGATGTTCTTCTGTTTTGGATCTGACATGCGGCCTTTGCATTGACGCATTTCATATTGCCGAGTCGGCCAAATCGGTTACTGCCATTGACATCAATCCAAGCGCAGTTGAATGTGCTCGACATAACGCCACCATATTGGGCATCGACAACATTGATGTAGTGTGCAAAGATTGTGCGCAGTTTCTGCAAGCGAACAACGACAAATACGATGTCGTGTTTATCGATCCTGCCCGTCGCTCTTTATCAGGCGGCCGAGTATATGCGCTATCCGACTGTCAGCCCGATGTCGTGAAATTGATGCCACTCATAAAGCGTGTGGCTAAGCGACTGATTATTAAAATGTCGCCCATGCTCGACCCGCAACAGATAATTAAAGAACTGCCAAATATTAAACGTCTATATTCTATCGGAACGAGCAACGAGTGCAAAGAACTTGTAGCAGAAATTATATTTGACGAGGCTAACGATGATATAGAACTACAGGCTGTAACAATGCAAGGTTCCTATGATGAAGGGGTTGAAAAAATGACTTTTTATTTGAATGACGAAATATCGTCGTCGCCAACATACCAAACGCCTCTGCCAGGAAATTTTCTATATGTCCCCTACCCTTCTGTTTCTAAGCTCATGCCATTCAAGCTGTTGTCTGAAAGGTTTGGAATCGGAAAACTCGCTGTTAATTCTCACATATATGCGTCGCCAGTATATTCAGAGCCGTTCCCCGGACACATATATAGTATAGAGAGTGTTGTTCCTTTCACAAAAGCAGAAATCAAAAAATTCTCAGCACAACATCCCCAAATCAACATTGCCACTCGCAATTTCATGCTATCGCCCGAAGAGTTGCGAAAAAGGTTAAAAACAAAAGATGGCGGCAATCATTATCTGTTTGCCACCACCCTACAAGATTCTAATAAAGTATTGATCGTCTGCACACGGAGGAAATGATCACAGCCTCATTATCCTCTTCATTTCGAGGTTTTCATATCCCTCTGGGCAATGTGTTGACAGATAAACGGTTGGATTCTCTGCGATGAATTCCCTCACTTTGTCGAGAGTGGCGCGCGCGGCTGCGACGTCCTCGAAAACAACCGAAAGCTTGTTGGCTTTCAGTGCGGCGTCGCAGTATGTCACATCGCCGTGAAGGAGATAGAACAACCCCGAATCTTCAACAACGACAATACTGTTGCCTTTTGTATGGCCCTTAGCCTCAATGAAATAAACGCCATCGGCCACCTTTGTCGAGCGTGGGAAGTTGTGGTAGCTGCCATCGGCATAATCGGCAATAACGACGTTCTCTCCCGTCAATTTCAACGCGGCGGCATCCTCTGCCGAAATGTAGATTTTAGCGTTCGGGAATAGCGACAATGCGGCTGAGTGGTCGGGATGCTTGTGCGTGACCAGAATTTTTGTCACTTGTTCTGTTTTGTAACCCAATTTCTCGAAAGCCGACAGGTAATCGTCGACTAACTCACCCATGTAAAGAGGCGCGCCCAATTTCTTTGTCGGTACAGGCGACCCCGCAGGGAAACCCGTATCCACCAATATCACATCATCGCCCATGTCGATGAGGAAGTTTTGAAGCGAACTGCGATAGATAATTTGGTCGTCGAAAGCGTCTTTGCCTTCTTCTCCGCCAAAAGCGAACGGCTGGGTCATAAAACCGCCGTCGTACATTCTTACTGCTTTAATATTGACTGACATATTTAAAAAATTGATTTGGTCTATTCAACGGTAAAGTCATAAGGGGATTCCCATTAATTGCCTTTCAGGAAATTCAGAGAGGATATTTGGAATATGCTTGGCAGGAGCGAGAGAGCAATGCGGGCATTCTGACCGAATGAATGTCAACATGATGCAAATATAATCCTGAATTTACGAAAAAGTGCATTTTTGTTACTGCCTGTTATGAAAACTGTTGAGCATGGAATTAATAGAACTTCCCATATCGCAAAATTACAAAAAAGTTTTCGCACTTCGTTGTAAATCACGCCAAAAATTTGTAATTTCGTGAAACTTATCGAAACATTCCACCAGTAACCAGACACATATCAGCTCATGTACAAACGTTTAGCATTGCTTTTGGCCACATCCGTCATAATATCAGCCTCAGCGGCAGCGACTGTAATGGAAAAGTCGCGGTCGGCCGCCGCCGTGCATTATGCCGATTCCGTTTACCAAAAATTGTCGCTCCGCCAGCGAATCGCCCAGATTTTCATCCCCTGCGTCAATCCTCGGAATTTGTCTTCGGCAAAAGGCGTAATCAACCAATACGTCGTTAAAGACGAAGTTGGCGGTTTGATTTTCAACTCCGCCGATGCCGACGACTATGTCGAAATGATCAGCTATGCGCAGTCGCAAAGCAAAGTGCCTCTCATGATGACAGTCGATGGCGAATGGGGAATGGCCATGAGAATCAAAGAAGCCAATCCTTTTCCATACAACATCGCACTCGGAGCAATCCGCAACGAAAGATTGCTTTACGAATATGGCAAAGAAGTTGCCCGACAATGCCGCGAATTTGGCATCACGGCCAATTTCGCCCCTGTGCTTGATGTCAACACCAACCCCAAGAATCCGGTCATCGGTTATCGCTCATTTGGCGACAATCCTCAACGGGTAGCAATGTTAGGAACCGCTTTTTCAAAAGGACTGGAGGATGGCGGCGTGCTTTCCTGTGCCAAACATTTCCCTGGTCACGGCGACACCGACATCGATTCCCACAAGGCTCTCCCCACAGTCAACCATAGCCTGAAAGAACTTGTCAACAACGACCTCGTCCCATTCGCCGACTACATAAAGAGCGGGCTTTCCAGCGTTATGATCGGACATATAAATGTGCCCGCCATTGACAACTCCGGCGCGCCCGCTTCGCTTTCGAAAAAAGCCGTAACCGAACTTTTGAAAAACAATATGCATTTCGACGGTTTAATTTTCACTGATGCTCTTGCGATGAAGGGTGCTAAAAGCGCCAACGGAAAAAACAACTGCGTCATTGCGCTAAAAGCAGGAGTCGATATTCTCCTTCAGACATCTTCGCCGCATCACGACATCGACGCCGTAGAAAGAGCCGTCAAAAACGGTGAAATAAAGATGGATGTCATTGAATCCAAGTGCAAAAAAATGCTTCGTTATAAATATGCCTTAGGATTATCCAACGCAATATTTCCAAGCAAAACCGGAATCGTAATGCGCATAAATTCCCCATACTCTGTGGCGGTAAACCGCAAACTGCGAAAAGCGATGATGACGGTTGTGACGAACCCAAATTCCCTTCTTCCAATAAAGCGGCTCGACACCACATCGATTGCCATTGTCAATATTGGCGGACAATCGGCCAATTCGTTCACAACATTTTGCGCCAAATACGCAAAGGAGAATGTCTATTCATCCACCATAGGAAGCTTCACGCAAAATCAAATTTCCGGAATACGAAAAGCTGACTTGGTGGTGATAGCCGTACATTCCGACAAGGCCGCGTCAATGTCTGGTTACGCACAGCTAAAAAAATCACTCAAAGGTCGCCGCGTTGTTGATGTGTTCTTTGTCAACCCATATAAAGTGGCCAAGTTTGTCGGCGTCGATAAAAACGCAGCCCTGCTCATGGCTTACGACGACGACCTCATATCGCAAGAAATGGCCGCTCAAGCAATCTTTGGCGGAATTGAAGTTGACGGCAGGTTGCCTGTCGGTATTGCCGGAGTTGCCAAGTCGGGCGATGGCATCTCTCTGAAAAAAGTTCGCCTCGCCTACTCCACGCCCGTTGAAGAGGGTTTTTCTCCATTGTTTGAAGCAAAAGTGGATTCTATCGCCCGCGGATGCATCAAGGCGAAAGCATTTCCAGGATGCCAAGTGCTGGTGGCTAAAAATGGAAATGTCATATTGTCGAAGTCGTATGGTCACACCGACTATACTTCGGGTATTGCAGTCGATGAAAACACTATTTACGACCTCGCCTCTGTGACCAAGACAATCGGCACTCTTCCTGGTGTGATGAAACTTTTCGATTTGGGGAAAATCAAACTCGACGACAAAGCGTCCGACTTCATCCCCGAGCTCAAATCAGGCGACAAGGCCTCTATCACTATCCGCCAACTTCTTTTTCACGAGTCGGGAATGCAACCGTCGCTTAATATGTTTTCTTTGATGATGGACACCGCCAGTTATACAGGCAAACTGATTGCCCCCAAAAAGGACTCCACCCACTCCCTTTTGATTGAAAAAGGCGCTTATGGCCACAACTCGGCTAAGCTTAGAGCCGATTTGACATCTCCCACAAAAACCGAAAAATTTCTCATCGAAGCGGATAAAGGCATATATGTTTCTGAAGCCACAATCGACACGGTTTTCAAAACCATATACACATCAATATTACGTCCCAACAAATCCTACTGCTACTCTTGCCTCAATTTTTGTCTCCTCATGGACATCGAGCAGCGAATCACAGGCGAGAAACACAACATTTGGATCGACAAAGAGGTGTTTTCACCGCTCGGCGCATACCACACTTTCTATCGGCCACTCCAGCATGTCGCCGCCCGACATATCGCTCCCACCGAAACCGACAACTTCCTCCGCAAGCAAGTGGTTCACGGTTATGTCCATGACGAATTGGCGAATTTCTCCGGCGGAGTGCAAGGCAACGCAGGCCTGTTCGCTAATGCGGAAGATGTGGCAAAAGTGTGTCAACTCTGGCTGAACGGAGGCTCTTACGGGTGTGAGCGAATCTTTTCCGAATCAACAGTCCGCCTTTTCACCACCACAAAAAGCGCATCGAAAAAACGCGGGCTCGGATTTGACACCAACGACAACAACACTTATGGGCACACTGGGTTTACTGGCACTTGCTTCTGGATCGACCCAAAAGAAGGACTTGTCTATGTGTTTTTGTCAAATCGTGTGCTTCCATCACGCAATAATGCGGCCTTCTCGAAACTTAGTCCTCGAAGTGCCGTTTTCAACGCCATCTACCGTGACCTGAAAATTTAGGCACACGCAATGACGGTACCTAGCCTGTTAAAATGTCATGTGAAAGGCGATTCTGACTCCCGAACGGTTTACGCCTGGAGTATCCCTATAAGATAGACGCCACACATAATCCACCCGCAGACATTTCAGAATATTATCAATGCCAACGCCAGCTTCCATGTATGGTCGGCGGGTCATCAATCGGGTGCCAGCTCCCTGAGGAAATTGGATTTGCCCCGGATTAAGCCATGGATTATTCTTGTCGGACAAGTCGCCAAACAAGCCTCGGAATGAAAACGCCTCACGTAGTCGAAGCTTCTTTAACAAGGGAACATGATTCAATATGTTTCCGTTAGCCCAATAGGTCAAATCCCACGAGCAATAACTGTCGTTGATGAACTCCATCGGGTTCATCAGCGGATATGATTCGGGCTGAATCGTATATGACATGTTGGCGTTTGGTATCAGCAATTCAGTAAATGGCACCTTACTCCACACTTTTCCCGCTTTAACAATAATATCAGTGTAGCCAAAAGCCGAAAACCAAAATCGCTTCTGGGCACTGATTTCTGTGCGGTTTATCGTGAATCTGTTGCCAAAACTGCCGGCTGGGGCAAATTTGTGTGAAAGGACTAAAACGGGGGCATCGAGATTCACTGGTATTCGCTCGGTTTTTGTTTGAAAAAACTTTTCACCCGGAGCATAACGAAGCTCAATTCCTAATGACGATGTGTTGATGTGGTCAAACGATTCTCCGTTACCATTCACGAATGGGATAAACTCTGTGGCCTGTTGTTGCTTTTGTTCAATCGAGGCCTTCAAAGAGAATCCATTATCCATTTCAAGTATATATTCCCCCTTGGTCAAGCGGCGATATGTCATTTGTCGGTCAGATTTTCGTTTCAAAACAAGGAAAACATTGTCCTGATTAGTGAACAAGTAATGTTGTCCGAGTTTATCAACGTCGTAAGTGTGCGTTAAACGAAAGCCATGGATAGGGAATTCCTCCGAATGATAGCGCTTGGGGGTAAATGAATAGTCAATTTCGGCACTGTACTTCAATTTTTTGTCTTTGAAGCCGTAAGCCATGTAGCCCCGAAAAAACAAATGCTTCGACAAATTGGCTGTTGTCATGCCGCCAGCCCTAATGCGGAACCCCTCAAGCGCATTGCCACTAAAGGTGGTGTTAAGCGGGCCGTAATTAATTTTGCTTTTTGCAGAATTAGGCACATAGCCCGTCACAGCGTATTTAAGAGTTTTTTCAGTGTAGTAATAAATCGGCGTGCGGCGCAATGCATCGATTAACTTATCGATTTGACGTTCGTTATTCGTTATTCTTGTCTTTCTGTTTTCATCCCAAAAATCATCATCTCTCGACCGCGCCCCCATTATTTCAAACGAGCGCTTGCCGGAATCGAATATCGCCATATTGGTCGGCGGCTCGAAATCATGATTGTCGTATGTGGTATTGCGGCGCACATACAAGCCCTGGCCCTTACCAATCACGCTCAATTCCATCGTCATGTCTTCCCTTGTCTTCAGGCGAGAACCATTGTCGGCCTTCACATATTCTTGATTTATATATAGTTTATCGACAAAGTTTAAATTAATCGACTTAGGGACACCCATGACAATTTTTTTTACGAACATTGTCGTGTCGTTAACGGGCACATACAGGCGTCCATGAAATCCGAATGATTCAGCCGTCCGCGGCGTGAAGCTAAGCTCTATGCAAGTCTCGCCGTTAACGTTAATTGTGTCGGAAAGATAATACTTATAAAAATCCGGACCTATTTTGGAGAGTGGACTGACAAATCTATTCCTTAGTATGGTCACATCATTTTTATATATGTCGATTTCTCTGACCATATCGTCAATGAACGTCTGCATCGACTCTTGATCTATTATGTCGTCAATGCCAACGCGCCTCACTCCCGACACCACCTCACGTTCCTTTTCTGGCTCTTTTCGATAATAAGTGTCCGACACTTTTTCCTTTATCGAAACATTCAATATTTGCTTTCCCGAAACCTCTGACGTGTCGATGTATTCCTTCATAAACTTAAACTTTTTGTTTAAGCCTTTGCTGACATCTTCCATCTTAAAATCGTTAAGGGCAAGCGTGAATTTTTCATACTTCTGATAGTGGTAGTAGTCGTGGTTATGTGGGTCGTTTTCATTACGACTATTACGGATTTTATTAACAAAGTCAACCGCCGGATTGTTTTTTTTGCTGTATTTCTCCCTCTTCGGCTTGACAACAATCTCATCAAAAGTGAGATTCTTCGGAAGTATGGCTATTATTATAGGCGAATCGGCGGCATTAAGCTTGACTTTTTTCTTTACGAAACCCAATCCTGTCACAGTAAACTCATCGGTGGGCGACTGAAGCGTGATTTTAAAACGGCCCTCTTCGTCGCTCATGAATCCCCCTCGACGTTTTTGGGAATATATGGCAACGTATGGCACTGGTTCTCCACTTATGGAATCAACCACCGTTCCTACGATTTCGTAATCCGTTGCCGATAACTGCAAACAACCAAAAATCAATGTAACGAGCGATAATATATGGCGTATTATAGTAGATATTTTCAAAATAATTCGTAAATTTGCGTTAAGCGACCGCAAAGTTACAAACAATATTTGATTGTTCTTTGTTTTTGTTGCATTATTATTTGTCAAAATGTCGGAAAAGTTATAATTATGCCAAAAGAAATAGAGAAAAAATACCTCGTCAACGACAATTCTTTCGAATCACTTGCTTGTGAGAAGCATCACATCACTCAGTCATATTTAGTGGCAGAGGACGACATTGTAGTTCGTATCAGGATGATTGATGACAAAGCATTCCTCACTATTAAGGGAAAAAACAACGGGCCAGTCCGCTACGAGTGGGAACGTAAGATCTCAAAATCAGACGCAGTAGAGATGTTGAAGTCGTTGCCGATAGTTGGAACGATTGAAAAGACTCGATACAAAGTGGACGCCGGACGCGGCTTGTCGTGGGAGATAGACCGATTCCATGACAGAAATGAAGGTCTAATATTGGCGGAAATCGAACTTCCCGACGAATCTATCGATGTGATTTTACCGAACTTCATCGGCAAAGAAGTCACTTCCGACCCTCGCTACTACAACTCAAATCTCGCAAAATTGCAATGACGAGTGTTGACTGCTTTTGTTGACTGCTTTTGATTCTTGAGATTTTCATCCGTCATTCCAAGTTTGCAAATCTGAAATAATAATATTATCTTTGTGAACTGAAACAACTATTGCACATGCAGATTCACAAAGCCACATTTGTTATAAGTAACACAGATGTAGAGAAATGTCCGTCGGGCAATCGTCATGAATATGCCTTTATTGGCCGTTCAAATGTTGGGAAGTCATCGCTTATTAATATGCTGACCAACCATAAAGGATTGGCTATGACTTCGTCGATGCCAGGCAAAACCGTGCTTATCAACCATTTCTTAGTCAACGACGAATGGTTTATCGTTGACTTGCCAGGCTATGGCTATGCCCGCGCAGGAAAGGAGAATCGTGATCGGCTTAAAAACATCATCGAGTCATACATCCTGTGTCGTCAGCAGATGACCAACCTTTTCCTCCTAATCGATTCGCGTCACGAGCCGCAGAAAATCGACCTAGAATTTATGGAGTTTCTGGGTGAGAATCAAGTCCCTTTCAGCATTGTTTTCACAAAAATAGACAAGTCGGGGCCTGTGGCTGTGAAAAATAAAATCGACGCTTATTGCGATAAACTGCGTGAAACATGGGAGGAACTGCCGCCAATCTTTATGACTTCGAGTGTTGACAAGCGTGGCCGTGAAGATATTCTCGATTACATCCAACAACTAAACGCCCTCCCAAAAATCGACATTAATTAATATGCTCTGAATTATGGACAGGAATCTTCTGACACCCAACGAAATAAAAACATTATCCATAACAGTCAGCAAGCTGATTTCTTATGCAAAACTTGTCGATGTCGATTTTGCGGATGTCAGGTTTATTCGTGACAGAATCAATTACATTTTCGATAACGACCTTTGTCGCCGCAGTATTCGCGGCGTAAACCCCATATTCCGCAAACTAAACACCGCTCTTTTGCTATGCGACAAAGTCAGTCCCGACAAAAATATGGCTTTTGCCATCATTTTATCCGAACTTACAGAGGAAGGAGGCGTTACTATCGAAGAGGTGACGAAGCGTTTTGGTGATGATGTTTCTTCGTTGGTTAGAGGTCTCCTCAAAGTGTCGTCAATTTACAAAAAAAGATGGAAAATCCAGCAACACGGCACTCCGGAGATTGCTATAAGCGAAAAGGAAAAGGAAAAGGAAAAGAAAAAGAAAAAGAAAGAATCCGAGGACAATTTCCGAGGCATGATGTTGACTTTCGCCGAAGACATCCGTGTGGTGATCGTCATGATTGTCGATTGGCTTTACTTAATGTACTCTATCAACCACAATCCTGACCAGGAATACGTGCGACAAGTTGTCAAAGAGACGGAGACGCTTTACGCACCTCTCGCCCATCGGCTCGGATTATATTCAATCAAATCCGAGCTTGAGGATATGTCGCTGAAATATCGAGAGCGCAAAACCTACGACCGAATCGCCCACGACCTCAAACAGACAAAAGCCAAACGCGATGCTTATATCGCCTCGTTCATTGCGCCTGTAAAACAGCGGCTTATTGAGCGCGGATATGTTTTCGACATTAAGGGTCGGACAAAGTCTATTTCCTCGATTCAGAACAAGCTTCTCAAACAAAAAATTAATATAGAAGGGATCTACGACCTCTTTGCCATACGCATCATTCTCGACTCCGAACCCGAGAATGAAATCAAGGATTGCTGGGGTGTTTTCTCCGAGATAACCAACATGTACACTCCAAACCCATCACGGACAAAAGACTGGCTGACAATCAGAAAAAGCAACGGTTATCAGTCGCTGCACACCACTGTGCTCGGACCGGAAAATAGGTGGGTGGAAGTCCAAATTCGCACTAAGCGTATGGACGAAGTGGCAGAAAAAGGCATTGCCGCCCACTGGCTTTATAAGGGTGTCAAAAAGGAAGACGACCTTGACGAGTGGATGAAAAACGTGCGAGATGTACTCGACACCGCGAAGGAGCATCCCATGGAACTTATCAAGGACCTGAAAATCGACGTCTACGATAAAGAAGTATTCGCTTTTTCTCCCAAAGGGAAAGTGGTTAAACTCCCGCTGGGAGCATCGGTTCTTGACTTCGCTTTCGCCATCCATTCAAATCTCGGCTCAAAATGTACCGGCGGTATTGTGAATGGCAAAAACCAAAAGATTTCTTACAAGATCAACAACGGCGACATTATCGAAATCCTCACCTCGCCTAATCAAACGCCAAAACTCGACTGGCTCAACTTCGTAATCACGTCAAAAGCACGTAACAAAATCCGAACGACCATTAAGGAGATGAACAGCAAGTCGGCCGAGCTTGGCAAAGAACTCATCTCCCGCCGCTTCAAAAACAGGAAAATAGAAGTCTCGGAATCGAAATTAACCCGAGTCATCAAGCGTTTGGGCTATAAAACAAACACCCACTTTTATCAAGCCATCGCCAAAGAAGAGATTGACCCAAACGACGTCATCGCTCTATACGAAACCATCGACGTTAGGAACGACGAGCAGGAAAGCCGCTCCGCCGACACATTCGTCATGCAGTCGGAAGCCGACGAAGCCCAATCCGACAATGTCCTAGTCATTGGTGCGAACGACATCAAAGGGCTCAACTATAAACTCGCCAAATGCTGCAATCCAATTTATGGCGACGACGTTTTCGGTTTTATTTCGTCCGAGGGCATTGTTAAGGTGCATAAATCTAATTGTCCGAATGCTGCCAATATCCGCCAGCGATATCCTTACCGTGTTATCGCCACCCGTTGGTCGGGTAAAATCGGCACACAGTTCGGTGCTACGCTCCGCGTGGTGGGACATGACGACATTGGCATCGTGACAAACATCACCTCAATAATTAACAAAGAAAACAACGTCAGCCTGAGAAATATTTCAATCGACTCTAACGACGGACTTTTCCAGGGTTACCTTGTCGTGGGTGTCAGCGACAGGCAAACCCTCAACAATCTCATAAAGAAAATTAAAACTGTTAAAGGTGTGAAAGATGTGGAAAGGAGCTAACAACATAGCGGTCGTTGCCTTATTGCTTGGAGGAATTGCCTGCACCGACAAAAATAACGACGGCGCATCGTCACTGCTCGATGAAGCCAAATCGTCAGTCAGCATAGCCGACTACTCAAGAGCCATCACGCTCCTTGACTCAATCCACAAAGCCTTTCCCGACGCTTTCGACCAACGGCAGGAGGCCTATTCTCTCCGCAACGAGGTTGACTATAAAAAAACTATTGCCGACAAACAACTTACCGACAGCCTACTCGTCGATGAGCAAATCCGCCTCGACTCCATTTTACATTATTTCAAAAAGGTTGACTCTCCCGAACTTTTCCGACCATATTTCATCTATAAGTCTCTTCCCGCAGGGTCAATAATCTTGCGCTCCGGCATCGAGCCCCGCGTCACCGATGAAGGCAACATGACGATGATTTCTTCCGTCGTTGGACGGAATGTAATGCACACCTCGGTGTCGTTGATCTCTCAAAATGGAGCATCGGCTTCGACCGACGACATTCCTTTCGACGGTGAACAAAATTTCCGTGAAAACGGCTCGGAACTTATCACTTATACAGCCTCTCAATGTCAGGCACTGGCGGATTTTGCTGCCATTCACCAAAACGAAAAATTGTCGCTTCGATTCAATGGCAAACAATCGTTGACATTGCCTATCTCAGAAAGCGAGATTAAGGCTTTATATCTAAGCTCTAAACTGGCAAAAACCACAATATCAATCGACAAACTTCGGCGTGACAGCATTCTTCTCGAGCGCAAACTTCAAGTGGTTCGCGATTTCAATGCTCGCAAACATTAGTATCCGCCAAAGTTGTTATAGAACGCTCTCAATCGCGCTTTTCTTCGGGCTTGGTCAACAGTGAAAGAAAATCCTGCTTCATGGCGGCATCTGATGCGAAACAACCTGTTGCCTCCAATGTCACCGTCACACTGTCGGATTTCTCCACACCGCGCATCTGCATGCATAGATGACGAGCCTCACAACGAACTATCACACCCTTATTGGATATGCCTTCGCTTATTGCGTTGCATATTTCGTTTGTCATACGCTCCTGAATCTGAAGCCGACGAGCGTAAATCTCAACGACACGCGAGAGTTTGCTAAGTCCGACAACTTCGCCATCGGGAATATATCCTATCGACACATGGCCAAAAAAGGGAAGAAGGTGATGTTCACAAAGAGAGTAGAATTCGATGTCGCGGACCACCACCATTTGACGGCTCTCGTGTGCGAAAACAGCCGACCTTAACACTTGTCGCGGATCTTTGCCGTATCCCGACAAAACAAAATCCATCGCTTGGGCCACGCGAAGAGGCGTCTTTATGAGCCCTTCACGACGGGAATCCTCATTTGGAATTGACTCCAAAAGTCTAAGGATGATTTTTTCAACGTCTGATTTCACTACAGCAACGACTATCTTACATATACATAGTCTCTGACCACACACACCTGATTGCCAAATGTACCTCGCAACGACGATGCAGCCGCCGAGGCCTCTTGACTTGTCCTGAAGTCGCCGACACGCACTTTCCAATAGGGCGATGAATAGGTGACGTAGGAACGATATTGAGGGAATCGGCTCATGCTTTGTCGAGCTTTGGAATTTGCTTCGCTCTTTGCCGATGCGGCATTATTGCTCGAAAAAATCTGCACACGAAAACCCACAACTTTTGATTTGCCTGAAGGTTTTGCGGCAGGGTCTGTTTCTGTTGCCGTAGAGCCATCACTGCCCGTGGCGGGCATCAGCCGCTTTAAAAGCATTTCAGGCATCACTATAGAGTTATTACCATCCGATGTGATTTCTTCGACAATGGGCACTGGTGTGGCATTCTGCTCGTCGGCCATTATAGTCAGCGGAGCTGTTATCATGCAAATCGCCAATAAATGTTTGATTTTGGTCAGATTCATCTTAAACAAAATAAGTTTACGGCTACAAAAGTAATAAAAATTTCTTTTGTAGCCGTAAATTTCGGCAATAGATTGTCAAAAAGCGCCAAAAAGACTCAAAATCAGAATGCCTTAACGATATCAATAAACGATTCTGACTTTAGCGAAGCGCCACCTATCAGACCACCGTCAACATTCGGTTTCGCAAATAGTTGTGCGGCATTCGACGGCTTGCAGCTGCCTCCATAAAGAATCGTAGTGTTGTCGGCGATTTCTTTTCCGTATTTTTTGGCGATTGTGTTGCGGATAAACGCATGCATTTCTTCGGCCTGATCGTCGGTGGCAGTTTTGCCTGTGCCGATTGCCCATACCGGTTCGTATGCGAGAACGAGTTTTGAAAAATCTTCAGCGGAAAGTTCAAACAGAGCCTCTTCCACTTGACGCTTTACGACATCGAAATGGACATTGGCTTCACGTTCTTCAAGCACTTCGCCAATGCAGAAAATTGGAGTCAGGCCATTCTCAAGGGCAAGTGCCACTTTTTCCTTGAGCGTTTCCGAAGTTTCTCCATAGTATTGGCGACGCTCTGAGTGACCAAGAATCACATAGTTGGCCCCAGTCGATGCCACCATGGCGGCCGACACTTCTCCGGTGAACGCGCCCGACACTTTATTGGCACAATTCTCCGCGCCAAGTCCAAGAAGATTCTTATCGATAACGTCGTTGATTGATGCCAAATGCGTGAAGGGAACAGCTATCACTACGCCACAATTGGCCTTGAATGATTTAAGCGATTCGTTTACTTCTTTTGCAAGCTGAACGCCCTCCTGTAGAGTGGTGTTCATTTTCCAGTTTCCTGCTACAATGTTTTTTCTCATTTTGTTGGTTATTAATTATTGTTATTAGTTTGTATCCGATGTTGTATCGTCGGCACTTTCCGACATGCCTGTATTTTCAACCGGCAAATTTACCAACTTTTTTTGACTTTTGCCATAAAAACGCGGTTTTAATGCTCGACCTGACGCATCGATGATTTTCAACAGCGACAAAGCCAGCAATAGCGCTATGTTTAACGCCATGAATAGCCGACGATTGGTCGGATCAGCCGATAAGTCGTCGGGAATGTCGCCTGCAAAAAAATTGTCGGCTGTTGATTTCCAAACCACACGCCCTCCTTCGACATATACTAGTCCCACCTCTCCTCGAACAATAGCTTTGAGAAGCGTGTCGTCTGTTACATATAGCGGATAAGCGTCGAGCGACAACGCCTTCCATTTATTTCTCAATTCGTTGCCGCTGCCTGTTATCGCCACAAAACTCACGCCCGATTGTTCCGCTTTTTCCTTGAGATTTTGCAGCTTCTTCACATTTGAGACAGCCACGTGCTCCAGTTCAGGCAGACTCACAAGCATCATTTTATCCGACTGTGAGGCTATTTCTTCAGTCACTTCGTCACCCTCCTCATCGCCTGCAAATACTGAGAGCGACATCCTCGAATCCTCGGAAGCAACAACCTCGACAAAAGCCCATGTGCTATCGGGAAGGTTGTCGGGAGTGAACCGTTTAGTCACCCCATCGCGGGAATAGACCACCTCTGTATAATCGCTGTCGTCGGCAAACAAATTTGTGCCGATTTTGTAATCGCGGAAGTCAACTATGGGCTGAACAGTTACGCCCTCGACAGTCACGACCGCGACGTAAACAACGAGCAACACCAACACCACCCAGTTTAGATAGGTGTTGTAGAAGCCTTTTATCTTACGATTGTGTTTAACAAGTAAAAACAACGCCGCACTCAGCACAATGTTTTTTATTAGTGTGGGCCAATTTCCCACTTTGACAAGCTCGCCAAAGCAGCCGCAGTCGGATACGGGATTCGCCACAACGAGATACAAGCTGAAAGAGGTCATCACAGCCATAAATGCCGACGCGAACCACACACTTACCCGTCGATAACAACCGAAGAGTATCATCCCACCCATCAAAAATTCCACAATCGACAACGACGATGCAAGAAGAATCGACAGCTGACGTTCGATTTCAACTCCCCACACGGCGAAATATTGCTCTATCTTATAAACAAAGCCCCATGTGTCGATCGCTTTTGACAGCCCCGACACAACAAAAGCGCCACCCACAAGAATCCGGAGCAGCACCACTAAAAACAGGACCCTATTCTCACGCTTCTCCGCCATCATTCTCTGACAGCTTGATTATTGCGAAAATGGCATAGTTTATCATATCTTGGTAGTTGGCGTCAATGCCCTCCGAGATTATTGTCTGGCCCTTATTATCCTCAATTTGTTTTGTACGCATGATTTTTTGAAGAATAATGTCGGCAAAAGACGACACACGCATCGACCTCCAGGCCTCATCATAGTCGGCATTTTTGCGGGTCATCAGTTCTCGTGTCGTCTCCACGTGTCGGTCATATAGCTCCGCGGCCTTATCTGACGTAATATCAAGAAGAATTGTATCACCCAATTCAAGTTGTATCAGCCCAATAATGCCATAATTGACAATGGCTATGAATTCGGGAAGAATACCCTCCCCTACTTTCGACACTTTTTTTATCTGGAGATTGCGAATACGGTTCGCCTTAATGAAAATTTGGTCGGTAAGCGACGACGCACGAAGTATTCTCCACGATGGCCCGTAATCGGTCAACTTTTTCATATATATGTCGCGACATGCCTTAATGGCTGCGTCGAACTGTTTGTTTGTATCTTTCTCCATTTCTGACGAATCTTTTCGCAAAAATACTCATAAATCTTCATTTATGGAAATTTCACGTGAAAAATCCTTTTCTATGCGATATTATACAAGGGGATTTCTATAAATTGCCTTTCAGGAAATTCAGAGATGATATTTAGAAGATACTTGACGGGGGCGAGGGAGCAATGCGGGCATTGTGACCGAGTGACCGCCAAGTAGATTCGAATATAATCCTGAATTTACGAAAGAGTTCTTTATTGTTGCTGTTTAATTTGATATCACTATGAACGTGGAATATATAGAATGCCGCATAACAATATAACGTAGCTTCCCATATCCACTCAAAAGTTTAGCGGGTACTGGCCAGATGCCGGTTCCCGCTAAACATAATCAAATATCTTTTATTGCCTATTCGATTCCAAGTTTGTACTTGAGATTGCGCATAAGCAATTTATAGTCTTGATTGTCGGGGTCGGAATTCAGTGCCTTTTCTGCATAGGGCATAGCCTGTTGGCAAAGTGGCAGAATTTGCTCATTTCTGACCTTTTCGTATTCTTTCCTCGACAGTTGAGCGCTTGCGTCCTCAATCGAACCGGCACGGTTGTAGTAAATGCGGCCAAGGTCGTAGTTCGATTTTGCATCGTCGGGACTGTATTCGATAGCCTTCAAATAATTCTTCAACGCTTCGTTGTAGTTTGCCTCGGCATCGCCATCGGAATTCTCATAAACCACGCCAAGCACATCGTAAAGCTGTCCGTTAGTAGGATTGGCGGCAATGGCAGTGTTGAGTTTGTCTATCGCGCCTTTGAAATCTTTCTTGTCAATTTTGTCATTAATTATGAAACCGATGTATTTGATATCCTTCGTTCCATAGCGTTGGAATGCTTTTTCGGCGAAGTCGATGATACGAGCGTTATAGGCATCCGCTTCGGCCTTCTTTCCAGCCTGTTCTGCTTTCTGCGCAGCCTGAGCCGAAACACTCATTCCATAGTTGAAAAGCGATTCCTGGTCAAAGCCACGACCGTATGCTTCATCGAAGCGTTCGAGTGCTAAATCAAGTTCATCGGCTTGCCAAGCGGCAAGACCCTGGAAATAAACGATTTCCGATGTCACTGAATCAGACTGGACTTTACCTTTCAAAGCTTTCTGAATTTCAGGATTCGTATTGGTGGGAAGTGAGGTATAGAGATTCCAGCACTTGTAGCAAGCCATATAGTCCTTGCTGTCCCACAACGCTTGACCGCAAGTAAGCAGGTCGTTGTAGTTTTCGCCCAAAGTTTTAATGATTTCCTTCGAATATTTGGGCTTAATTTTGCCTTTTTCATTGGGCATGGAGTCAAGAGGCAATGCTTTGAAATAAAGCTCGTAACAATTCACAAGAGCCTCGCCCATGGCTTTCTCATCAACGGGCTGCCCAATCGCTTTTTGTTTGTAGAGCGTGTCGAATTTGGCAAATTCGGCTTTTCCTGCTTCAAATACGGCCTTAACATCTTCTTGCGCAAAAAGCGATGATGCCATTGCAAGGGCAAATAATGAAAGAATGATTTTTTTCATTGTCGTAATTTATTAAATGTTATAATTTTATTCGTTAGATTCATTTTCCGGCAACTGGTTTAATTCTTCGCCGTCGTTCGTAGGAGCATCAGCATCGTTGGCTTCGGTCTCTTCGTCATCCGACGAGGAATCGACACGGCAAATCGACGCTATCACGTCGTTGCGTTTCTCAAGATTAATTGCCTTGACGCCCTGAGTAGCTCGACCCATGACTCGGAAGTCGGCGACCTTAACCCTCAGAGTGATTCCCGACTTATTGATGACAATCAAGTCGTTGTTGTCGTTAACATTCTTGAAGGCGATGAGATAGCCCGTTTTATCAGTGATATTGAGCGTCTTCACGCCTTTAGTGCCACGGTTGGTCATGCGATAGTCCTCGAGTTTGGAACGCTTGCCATATCCGTTTTCGGAAATGACCATGATGTCGTCGGTTGTGTCGGTCGGCACACAAATCATACCCACAATCGCATCATCATCGTTGTCAAGTCGCATACCGATTACGCCCATGGAGTTGCGCCCCATATTACGCACTTGCGCTTCGTTGAACCACACGGCGCGTCCGTTGCGATTGGCAAGGAGCACACTATAGTTGCCGTCGGTAAGTTCCACTTGAAGAAGCTCGTCATCATCACGGATAACGATTGACGACAATCCATTAGTCTTTGGTTTGGTGTAGATTTCCTGATTGCGGTCGTAACGGATATATTCTTTGAGTGAGGTTTTCTTGATGAAGCCCTTCTTAGTGCAGAACACAAAGTTGTAGTTATCCACAAATTCGTTCTTTAAATCACGTAAAGCAATGAAAGCCTTCACGGAGTCATCTTTGTCAATGTCGAGAAGGTTCTGGATGGCGCGTCCTTTTGTGTTCTTTGCTCCCTCGGGAATGTCGTACACCTTCATCCAATAGCATTTGCCACGTTGTGTGAAGAACATCATATAATTATGGTTCGTTGCTGTGAACACATGCTTGATGAAGTCTTCATCGCGAGTGTCGCTTCCTTTCGAGCCGACCCCGCCGCGGTTTTGTGTGCGGTATTCCTGCAAGGCAGTGCGCTTTATGTAACCGAGGTTTGAGATTGTGATTACCATCTCATCGTTGGCATAGAAGTCGTCGGCATTGAAATTGCCGGCTGTGTAGTCAATCGACGTGCGGCGCTCGTCGCCATATTTGTCGCGGATTTCGATAAGTTCATCCTTAATAAGCGACCAGCACACCTCAGGATTGTCAAGGATTTCGTTGAGATGGCGGATAAGCTCCATAATCTCGTCATAGTTTTGTTGCAACTTATCAATCTCAAGTTGAGTGAGTTGCTTCAGTCGCATGTCAACGATTGCTTGGGTCTGAATGTCGTCAAGGTTGAAACGCTCGCCAAGACGAATCTTAGCGTCATCGGTAGATGAGGAACTGCGTATTATTTCGATAACCTCGTCGATATTCTGAACTGCTACAATCAATCCCTGAAGAATGTGGGCGCGTTCTTCCGCTTTTCCAAGTTCGAATCTGGTGCGCCGGAGAACCACCTCGTGCCGATGCTCCACAAAGGCGTTAAGAATCTCCTTAAGGTTGAGTGTGCGGGGACGGCCTTTGACAAGCGCCACATTGTTCACACTGAACGACGACTGAAGTTGAGTCATCTTATAGAGCTTATTGAGAAGCACATTTGCGTTCTCACCGGCCTTTACCTTGACCACAATACGCATTCCCGTATAGTCGCTTTCGTCGTTGACATCGGCAATGCTATCAACTTTCTTGTCGATGGCAAGCTGAGCAATTTGCTTGATAAGCTCTGCCTTATTCACTCCATAAGGAATCTCTTTGACGATTATTTCGTCATGGTTATCGTGTGTTTCGATTTCGGCGCGGGCGCGGATCACAATGCGGCCGCGGCCTGTTTCGAAAGCCTCCCTCACTCCGTCGTAGCCGTAAATGATGCCACCAGTCGGGAAGTCAGGAGCTGTGATGTAATGCATCAACTCCGGAATTGTGATGTCGGGGTTGTCGATTATGGCAACGCAAGCGTTAATCGATTCGGTAAGGTTGTGGGTGGGCATATTTGTGGCCATGCCCACGGCGATGCCCGAAGCCCCGTTGATGAGCAAATTGGGAATGCGGGTAGGAAGCACAACGGGTTCACGACGTTGATTGTCGTAGTTGGGCACGAAATCCACCGTGTCGGAATCGATGTCGCTAAGCATCTCCTCTCCGATTTGGCGCAGACGAACCTCGGTGTAACGCATGGCGGCAGGGCCGTCGCCGTCAATTGAGCCGAAGTTGCCATGGCCGTCAACGAGGGTGTAGCGCATGGCCCAGTTTTGAGCCATTCGCACAACTGTGCCGTAGATTGATGAATCGCCATGAGGGTGATACTTACCCATCACCTCTCCCACACAGTTGGCTGATTTCTTGTGGGGTTTGTCCGACGTATTGCCCATTTCGTTCATTCCGAACAACACGCGACGATGAACCGGCTTCAAGCCGTCACGGACATCAGGAAGAGCGCGAGCCACTATCACCGACATGGAATAATCGATATAGTCCGACTTCATCTCGTTCTCAATGTCCACTCTTAAAATTCGATCTTGATCTGACATTTATTTGTTTTATACGTTATATTGCTTTGGTTCAGTCGATTAAGCACTGAATGCCATAACCGACCCTTTTTCTTACAAAATTACTAATTTTTTCCGATATATACCACTTTTTTTATCACAAAAAAAACGCCAAATAACATATGTTTTTTTATGTTTTCAATGCGACTATTATTTCATCATTTGTTCACCCAAATCTGTCATTCTCGTTTTGATGATTGCGATTCTATTTTTGAAGTGGATTTCAAGGGAAGCACCCTGGCGGATGTTTTGACGCTTTGAGAGCTAAACGGTTCAATTGCAATCGAAAAGCGGCGAAACAGAAGCCAAAGAACGGAGATTCTCACGGCATAACATTAAGGCAAAATGATAACGAAAATGGAAACGATGATTTTTCCCATCAATTTGCCCCAATTAAATTTGCTTGTTCCCAACGAAAATCGTAATTTTGTGGTGGGATTATTCCCTCTTTTCTTTTAATGTCACTGATTCCATCTCTAAAAGCTATGTCATCTAAATTGAAAGTTTTCGCAGGGACAAAGTCGTTATATTTTGGCGAGGCTGTCTGCAAATCGCTGCGTGAAGATTTTAATCACGAAATTGATCTTGGGAAAATGAAAGTTGACCATTTCGCTGATGGCGAATTTGAAGTTTCCTACGAAGAGTCGATTCGTGGATGTGAAGTTTACCTCGTGCAGTCCACATTTCCCAACTCTGACAATCTCATGGAACTGCTCTTAATGATTGATGCGGCTAAGCGCGCTTCGGCGAAGTCTGTTATCGCTGTCATTCCCTACTTCGGTTGGGCGCGTCAGGATAGAAAGGACAAGCCGCGCGTGTCGATTGCCGCAAAATTAGTGGCCGACCTTATCACTGCCGCAGGCGCAAACCGCGTGATTACGATGGACCTTCACGCTGATCAAATTCAGGGATTCTTTAATATTCCGCTCGACCACCTTTACGCGTCCACCACTTTCGTGCCATATCTTGAGTCGCTCAAGCTAAAGGATCTCGTGGTGGCCACCCCTGATGTCGGCGGCGCCAAGCGCGCCAATAAGCTCGCGAAATATTTCAACGCGCCCCTTATTCTCTGTCACAAACAAAGGGCAAAAGCCAACGTGGTCGAAAAAATGGTGGTGATTGGTGAAGTAGAAGGGAAAAACGTCATCCTTCTCGACGATATGGTCGATACTGCCGGCACAATCACAAAGGCTGCCGACTTAATGATGGAACATGGCGCAAAATCAGTGCGTGCGGTCTGTTCCCACGCCATTATGAGCGACCCGGCCACCGAGCGCATTCAAAACAGCCGTATCACTGAAATCATATTCACTAATAGCATCCCCTACAATCGCGATTGCGACAAGGTGAAGGTGCTTAATGTAGCGCCCATGTTTGCCCGCACAATTCTGTCGGTACACTCTAACGAGTCTATTTCCGAACACTATGTCATCAAATAGAGGCCAGTCCGAATCAGAAGACTCATCCCCATACAATCGACAAAAGCGGCTTATCGGCCGCTTTTGCTGTTAAGCCTGGGTTATTCTCAGTCCGTGTTAGGAGAAGTGGCCACCACGGCTAAGCAAGGTGGTTCCAGCCCTGGGCACGGATGGGAATTTCCGTATTATCGCGAGTGATCATCGCACATCCCAACGACTCTTTCGTCGTGTGGCCTATGACCGCGATACCTTTTATATTCTTCACCTTATCATGGTCGGAGAGAGGCACGGTAAAAAGAAGCTCATAGTCTTCACCCCCATTGAGAGCCGCCGTCACAAGGTTCATATTCAACTCCTCGGCCATAATGGCTGTTTGATAGTCAATCGGTATCTTGTCCTCGTAAATGCGACAACCGCAGTGCGACTGAGTGCAGATGTGAAGCAATTCGGAGGATAAGCCATCAGAGACATCAATCATGGCCGTTGGGCGCACCCCGTTTTCTGACAGGATCCTGACAATGTCGGCTCGCGCTTCCGGCTTTAGTTGACGTTCAACGATATATTCTTTCCCGTCAAATTGAGGTATGAAGTCGGGGCGCCCTTGAGAAGCCAATTTCTCCCGTTCGAGCAATTGAAGGCCCATATAAGCCGCACCAAGGTCGCCACTCACACATAAAAGGTCGGAATCTCCGGCGCCGCTACGATAGATTATGTCGTCAACTGCCGCCCGCCCCACGCAAGTTACGGATATAACAAGGCCTGAATGTGAGGCGGTCGTGTCGCCGCCGACGAGGTCAACTCCATAGATTTGGCATGCGAGTTTTATTCCCGAGTACAACTCCGAAATATGTTCGACTGTGAAACGGGAGGAAATTCCCAGCGACACGACGATTTGCTCAGGACGTCCATTCATGGCGAATATATCGGAAAAGTTAACGACTGCCGACTTGTAGCCTAGATGCTTCAATGGCACATAAGTCAAATCAAAATGCACGCCCTCAACAAGCATGTCGGTTGTCACTAGCATAGCGGTTTTATCGTCTAGCGAAATAACCGCGGCGTCGTCACCGACGCCTTTCTTGGTCGTGGGATTGGAATTAGTCAAATCAGAAGTAAGGCGATCGATTAATCCAAACTCGCCCAAAGAGGAAATTTCTGTTTCTTGCATTGCGGATGTATAGGTTGTTATAAACGGAAGCGTATCGCCCCACTCAAAGCGGAGCCGCCGATTATGTGTCAAAGCGGAACTTCCTTAATCAATTTTTCAAGATTATTGTCGAAATCGCCGGTCTCGTAATCTTTAAATTTCACCGTGATGGGCACATAGAAAATAAATGGTTTGAGTTTATGCGGAAAATATGGCGAACTTGCAAGGCGGACAGCATCCTTTTCGCTTGTTATTATATATTTCCGGCCAGCCAACTTGGCGAATCGCTCCTCTATCAGGTCAAAGTCCTCGCGGGTGTAAACGTGATGGTCAGGGAAATGCAGGCTCTTCACTTTGGTGCCGTACGATTTAACATAGCGGTTGAATGTGCGTGGGTTGGCGATTCCACAAAGAGCCATCAGCGAATCTCCGGAAGTCAGCTCTTGAAGATTGGGCATGCCCGACACATTCTCAGGAAACACGGGTTGAATAGGCTCGTAGGCATATTCAGAGAAATAAAGTTGCTGATATGGATACAGATTCAATCCCTTCTTAAACAGGCGGAATTTCAGAGGAGCCATCTCAGCCGGGCATTTTGTTACGATAACCATTTCTGCACGCGACACCGCACTTGCCGACTCACGTAATCGGCCGAGAGGCAACATATAGTCATCGTATATAGGACGATTGTATTCTGTGAGCAGTATCGACACTTTAGGCTTCACGTAACGATGCTGAAACGCGTCATCGAGCACGATAAGGTTTATCGTCGGATCAATTTCGCGGAGTCGCTCAATGCCCTCCTTGCGCTTCTCACACACAGCCACCTTCACATTGCCGCCAAACTTATGGAACATTTGATAGGGTTCGTCGCCAATGTCCGTCGGAGCCGATTTCATGGTAGCGAGGACAAATCCCTTTGTGTGACGCTTATAGCCACGCGAGAGAACGGCTATGTTATAACGTGCGCGGAAAGCGTTGACAATATACTCCACATGAGGCGTTTTGCCCGTGCCGCCGACGGCAAGATTGCCCACCGACACAAGCGGGATATCAAAGGTTTCCTGCTTGAAAAATTTCCAGTCGAACAATTTATTGCGCACAGCCACCACAAACCCATAAATTTTTGAAATGGGAAGCAGAAGGAAAAGCGCAATAAATTTGTTTCGTTTTGCCATTATGGGGAAACTCTTATGGGAATTTCTATTAATTGCCTTTCGAAAATCCAGAGAGGATGTTGTTAAAATTAATTGTTGTTACTGTTCTTTATTAAACCATTCAAACGTGAAATTAACAGAAAATCCCCTATTTAATTTCGACTGGCAGCATACGGCATTGCAATGTTTCTATATTGTTGAAACGTCTGATAGCCAAATAGTATTTGTACGATTCACCCAGTTCTTTCTGTAATATCGATGCGTGGTACTGCGACGACATATTCATCAGTTGCTCCCACCACTCGAATTTTTGGTCGGGATATTCAACAACATTATATTTATCATCGGAACAGTTTAGCTTTTTAGCAACAGCCTTAATTGCGTCGTCGAGTGAACCGAGTTTATCGACAAGGCCGATTTTTTTTGCTGTGACAGCGTCCCAAACACGACCTTCAGCAATGGCCTTTATGGAATCGACCGGCATTTTACGCCCCGTAGAGCAACGGCCAACGAAAGTCTCGTACCCTCTATTGACCGACTCTTGAATCGCTTTTGCCTGCTGGGGTGTCGAAGGCTGCATGATGTTCATAATGATGCTGTTCTGACTTGTGCTAACCGTGGCCACATTGACTCCGATTTTCTTCATCGCCTTGCTGACCGTGGGTTTGAGTCCGAATATGCCAATTGAGCCGGTTATTGTAGTGGGTTCGGCATAAATCTCGTCTGCACCCGTTGATATATAATAACCGCCTGAGGCAGCATAGTCGCCCATAGATACGACGAACGGTTTGCCGCTCGCCTTGAACACCTCAAGAGCCTCCCAAATCTGCTCTGACGCGAATGCGCTGCCGCCGCCTGAATTGACGCGCAACACCAAGCCATCAATATCTTCATCTTCGGCCAAGTCAAGAATTTGAGGCGCAAACTCATCGCCTGCAATCTGAGTGCTGCCCACTCCCCTCGATGCCGTATCGACAGTGTCACCCTCCGCATAGAGAACAGCTATTGTCGGGTTCTTAGATGAGTTGTGATCGTTGATGGTGGCGACATAGTCCTCTACGGGCACGAAGTTAACATCGTCGGGGGTGTCTTTACCGGTCAATTTAGCGAGGACATCCTCCACTTCGTGGCGATAGCATAGGCGATCAACCAATTTTTCGCCCACAAGGCGCTTCTGGTCGTAGGTTGAAACTATGCTGTCGGTGAGCTGATTGATTTTCTCTTCGGTAAGCGAACGGTTGACAGCGATGTCGGCTGAAATTTCATGCCAGACGGCTGAAATATATGCCGTCACTTGTTCACGGTTGGCCTCACTGATGTCGCTTAGAATAAATGGTTCTACTGCGCTTTTGTAGGTCCCGACTTTATACACTTCCATATCAACGCCCACATTGTCGAGGAGGTCCTTATAGAACATTATCATGCCGGCCATTCCGTGGATATCTACAGCACCCACGGGGTTAAGATATACTGAATCGGCAAGGCTCGACAGGTAATAGTCGCTCTGACTGTAGGAATCGCCATACGCAATAATCCATTTCCCAGATTTCTTAAATTCCTTTAGCTCGTCGTGAATTGATTTAAGTGTAGCCGCGCCGGCATAAACACCGTTGCAGTCGAGATAGATGCCCTCGACACGGTCGTCGCTTGCCGACTCACGTATAGCCTTGACCATGTCGTTAAGCCCCATGGTGGCGGTATTGTTGCCGTAAAAGTCATCCAAAATGTTGGGCGTGGTTTTGCGCTCGGTGACAGTACAACCAAGATCCATGTAAAGCACTGAATGCTTCTCAACTTTAACGGGAACGTTTTCGCCAATCGACATATTAGCGATTGAGAAACCGATTACTAAAATAAGCACAAAAAAGCCAAGCAATGCGGAGGCCCAAATTCCCGCGATAGTTGCAAAAAACGAGATAAAGAATTGCTTCATATTTCAATCAAAATGTTTATCAAACAAGCAATCATAATGGCACACATTCCGCGGGCAAAAGCCCGAATCGACTGTCCATAATAATTCAATATGCAAATTTAATCAACATATTTACAATAAGCAAATAAATAATGTAATTTTGACCAAAATTAACAGGAAAACTGCCTGATTTTTTTAAACAACATCGTTTTAACCCGAAACGGTCATTTACGTTTTGATGATAACATCCAACTGATGTTTTGACGCTTTGCGGACTACATGGGATTTTATTCTTACTGGAAAAAACGGTGAAACAGGCGCCAAAAAAGGTTAGTTAATCCATAAACTGCCTAATGGCTGACTTCGGTTAATTGCGAAATGTCTGTCGGCTCTGTCGCTTTGCTGGAAGAAATTGACGAAAATATTCCGGTAAAGTTTTTTGAGTGCGCAAAGAAAACGCGGGCAGCCAATGGCCGTCCGCGTTTGACATTCGAAAAAAACGATTATTCAGCGCTTTCTTCTGCGGCAGGAGCTTCTTCTGCATTTTCAGCCTCAGCGGCAGCCTTTGCGGCTTCGATGGCTTCAGCTTTTTTCTTGGCAAGAGCTTCAGCTTTCGCTTTGTTCTTAGCCTTTTCTGCGTCAAGGCGTTCCTTTGCCTCTTTAGCCTTTTTGTCAGCTTCGCCAGCCTTAACTTTGTCGAGAGCGGCTTGCTTTTGGTTCTTCCATGCGTCGAAGCGGCGCTGTGCCTCTGCTTCGTCGAAAGCACCTTTCTTTACTCCACCTTGGAGGTGCTTCATAAGCATGACTCCTTCGCGCGAAAGGATGTTGCGCACGGTGTCGGTGGGTTGAGCTCCTACATTTACCCAATACAAAGCCCTTTCGAAATTCAAAGTTATTGTAGCAGGATTAGTGTTCGGATTATAAGAACCTATCCTTTCAATAAATTTACCATCTCGTGGTGCCCTGCTATCGGCGATAACAATAGGATAAAACGCATAGTTCTTACGGCCATGACGTTGTAATCTGATTTTTGTTGCCATTTCGTTAAAAAAAATAATTAAGAGTTTGTATTGAAAAATTGCGACCGCAAAATTACAACTTTTTTTTGATTCCGCAAACGGTTTTAACTTATTTTTTATAGGAGATTTC
Organism: uncultured Bacteroidales bacterium; assembly: GCA_902795825.1. GTDB lineage: Bacteria > Bacteroidota > Bacteroidia > Bacteroidales > Muribaculaceae > RUG14106. The sequence continues at coordinate 7,178 of CADBML010000193.1, read as the reverse complement.
TATAAGATGTCTTAAAATGCCTTATAAATTGCCTTTCACGAAATTCAGAGAGGATATTTGGAAGATGCTTGGCAGGAAAGAGGGAGCAATGCGGGCATTGTGACCGACTGACCGCCAAGTAGATTCGAATATAATCCTGAATTTACGAAAGAGTTCATTACTGTTGCTGTTTAGTTGACCTCTTTGCGAAAGAGTTCATTATCGTTCTTTATAAAATCTTGTTGAACGTGCAATTTATAGAAAGCCCCTATAACCATTGATGAAATCTAAAGCCGAAATCCGCTTTTTCCCTGCAGGCTGAAGCTCCTCCACTTCGAGAAGTTTGTCGATCGCAGCCACGAAAAGACGGCGCCCTTCTACAACGACAGTGCCTGGCACGACTTCTGATTTCCTCTCTGATAGGCGTGTCCTGAAAATTTTGACCACGTTTCCCTCGATTTCGGTCCATGCTGCAGGATAAGGCGATAATCCACGAACTAAATTGTGGATTGACGCGGCAGGTTTATTCCAATCAATATGGCATGTTTCACGAAATATTTTTGGCGCAGGTGTAGGCTCTGCCCCGTTTAGCAGCTGGTCTTGGGGAATCGGCTTTAGTGTCCCTGCAATGATGTGTTCAACAGTGTCAACTGTCAAATCAGCTCCAAGCATCATCAGACGGTCATGAACATCACCGACATTATCGTCAGGTTTAATCGGGATTCTCTCTTGCCGGAGGATGTCGCCGGTGTCGATTTCGTGCTTGAGGAAAAATGTGGTAACGCCAGTTTCCGTCTCGCCGTTAATAACAGCCCAATTTATCGGAGCCGCGCCTCGATATTTCGGGAGCAGGGAAGCATGCAGATTGAATGTGCCTAATTCGGGCATTCTCCACACTACCTCAGGCAACATACGGAATGCGATGACAATAAACAGATTGGCATGCAAACTTTCAAGTTCTTCTATAAATGATTCTTCCTTCAATTTCGCTGGCTGCATGACGTGGAGACCATGCTCTTTTGCATATAGTTTAACAGGCGATTCAAACATCTTGTGGCCACGGCCCGCCGGCTTGTCGGGCATCGTCACAACGCCAACCACATTATACCCGCCGTCAACGAGACGGCGTAGGCTTTCGACCGCAAATTCAGGAGTGCCCAAAAACACTATTCTTAAGTCGTCTTTTCTCATTATTAAATTGTTTTTTGGCAAAATTTTATGCAAAAATAATCTAAATTACGTAACTTTGCAAGTTAGAATGAAACGAGCAGTGATTATATCGGTGTTTTTTTCCGCCGTCATGATGATGGCGGGGCAGTCGCCGCGCATCGACGACGGTCATGCGGAGGGCCACAGTCACGAAGCCGACGAAAAGCCCGCCGTCGTCGTCAACCCGTCGGCATGGCAGATAATCCAGCCTCTCGGTCTTCACAAGCCGGCCGACATCGACACTCTATATAACTCCTACTACCACAGGTTTATACCTTCGGCTGTCTCTCATGCCTATGCGACTACCGGAAACTTCGGCGCTGAGGGAATCGACATGATTTATTTCAACCGGAAACAAACGTCGGATTTCTTCTTCCGCGACGCTCTTTATGCTTGGATTCCTGACGAGACCACGCATAGATTCTACAACACCCCCACCCCGATGACTCTTCTGTCGTACAACACCGGCGGCGGGCGACAAAACGTTCAGGACCGCTTCAATGCACAATTCTCTGCGAACGCCAACAAGCGCACACAATTTGGCGCTATGATCGACTATCTCTATTCCAAAGGAAGTTACAACTATCAATCGACAAAGGATCTCACTTGGGGTCTTTCCGGATCGCATATTGGCGACCGCTACGAAGTACAGGCTTTCTATTATCACTACAATTTTCTGAACAAAGAGAACGGAGGCATCACTGACGACCGTTACATCACTGCTCCCGAACAGATTCAAGGCGGAGGTCGATCAAGTATCGACGCAAAGACCATTCCTACTAATCTTACAGCGGCTCACTCCAAGATTGTCGGACAACAATTCTTGATGAACCACCGTTACAAAGTGGGCTACTATCACGAAGAGCAAGTCAACGACACTACGACGAAACGCACATATATTCCCGTGTCGAGCTTTATTTGGACTCTCGACTTCCACCGAGCAAAGCACATTTTCCTCAACAAAGCTCCGGGTGAAGCCTCTGTCATATCAGATAACATTTATCTCGACAATTCAGGCACAAACGACCGAACATCTTATTATTCGCTCACCAACACTTTGGGGGTTTCTCTGCTTGAAGGATTCCACAAATATGCCAAATTCGGACTGGCTGCTTATGCCAAGCACCAAATCCGGCGGTATTCACAGACAACAGACACCATATATCGCTGCGAGACTCTTCCCGAAGGCCTGACGCCGCACGACCACGACCTCATCGCCGACAAGGCCACTCAAAACCTTCTTTGGATTGGCGGCCAACTGACCAAGCAGCGCGGCTCGATTCTGCGTTATGAAGCGACCGCCGAATTCGGCGCCGTCGGACCTGTGGCGGGCGATATCGACATTTCCGGAAATATCGAAACCCGAATACCTTTGCTGGGCGACTCGGTGGCCGTTTCGGGCTATGGTTTTTTCAAAAATCAAGCGCCTCCCTACCTCCTTGAAAATTACCGATCAAACCATTTCATCTGGAAAAATGACTTTGGAAAAACACGAAGAGTAAGATTCGGCGGTCAAGTGTCTGTGCCGCAATCAGGGACCAACATTAATGTCGGTGTGGAAAATATTCAGAACCTAATCTACTTCGGCACCGACGCCATGCCGGTCCAAGAAAGCGGAAGCGTTCAAGTGTTCAGCGCATCACTCTGCCAAAATTTCCATTTTGGGATTCTTCATTTCGACAACAAACTCACCTACCAAACGTCAACAAACGAAAGTGTGCTTTCCCTGCCAAAATTCGCCATATATTCCAATCTTTACATCAACTTCAAAGTGGCGCATGTCCTCGATGTCGAATTAGGAGCTGATTGCAACTACTACACTAAATATTACGCCCCAGCCTATCAACCGGCCACGATGTCTTTCCACTCGCAAAACGAATTGAAGATTGGCAATTATCCTTTTATGAACATCTACGCAAATATGAATCTTAAGCAGGCACGGTTCTATGTGATGTTCTCCCACATTAATCAGGGGTTAACCGGCAAGAACTACTTTTCCGCCCCCCACTACCCGCTCAATCCGCGCAAATTCCAAATGGGTGTCTCTATCAATTTCAAAAATTAATCTTCAAACATATTTTATTAACCAAAATCAATTTCATTATGAAGAATAGATTACTTTCACTCGCAACGATTGCCCTATTCTCACTCGCCGCCTCTACTGGAGCTATGGCTCAACTGTGGATTCTTGGCGAAGTTGATGGCAACGGCGACACTTGGGCCCCGAATCTCGGCACTGAGATGACTGCCGACACCGGCAATCCCGGCGTGTACACTGCCACGGTTTCCCTCTCCGGCAAAAACTCTGGCTACAACTACTTCAGTTTCACCGAAAAACTTGCCGAGAGCGCAAGCGACTGGGGGTCAATCGCCTCATCGCGTTGGGGCGCCGACACCAACGACTATCCCGTCGATTCTCATTTAGGCGAAGCCATGGTGCTCAAAAAGGGCGAAAACGCCTTCAAACTCTCGGCTGGCACCTACGATCTTTCAGTTAACCTGAATGAAGGCTCTCTGACCGTAACAAGCAAGGGTGGTCAACCCGAAAAGCTCTATGTAATCGGTCAAATCGAAGAAAGCACATCTTTCGCCTGGGATAAAGGCGTCGAAATGACATATTCCGACGGCAAATATTCCGCCACATTCACCGTCAACGGCGACACCAACATGGGTGGCGCAGTTGAATTCTCCACTTCTCTCGGCGGTTACGGCACCGGCACATCCTACGGATTCGGCGGCCTTGACGAGGCTTACATAGGCTTCCCCGGAGGAGGCGACTTCGCGTTTGGCGACGAAGTGTCAGTCAGGGAAAACGGCGCTCCGTTCCAAATTTATCCCGGAAAAGTCAAAGCCACTTTCGACCTCGCAAACCTTAAGGTTGTTTTCGAACAGGTGACGGTTGATTATCCCACTTCACTCTACGTGCTCGGAGAAGTCAACGGCAACTCTTGGGCTCCGAACGTCGGAGTCGAAATGACTGCCCTTGAAACGGGCAAATTCACCGCAACAGTCTCTTCCGATGGCCATAACGACGGCTACAACTACTTCTCATTCTCATCCAAATTGGCCGACAGCGCCGACGACTGGAGTGCAATTGCCGGCGCTCGCTACGGCGCTGACTCCAACGACAAAGACGTTGTCATTGGCGAAGCCATGACGCTTCAGGCAGGCGAAAACGCCTTCAAAATCGGCGCCGGCGAATTCACGCTTAACGTGGACCTCGTGGCCGGTACTCTTACTGTCGAAGGCGACACCCCGACGCCGCCCGAACCTGGCGACGACAATGTTTATGTCCTTGGCACAATCAACGGTGGTCATGGTTGGTCGCCCGATCTCGGCACTCTCCTCACCAAAGAAAGCGAAGGTGTTTACACTGGCCAAATGCGCATTGAAAATGTGGCCGACGGATACGGGTTCTTCGGATTCACCACCCGTCTCGCTTCCGACCCCACCGACTGGGATGCCATTGCCTCCTACCGCTTCGGAGCAAAAGGCGAAACTGACTACACAATCGCTGATGAATTAGGCACATACGAGCTTACAAAAACCGACTACCAGGCATTCCGCGCCCATGCCGGAGAATGGAAATTCACCGTCAACACTACGGAAATGACCCTCCAAATGGAGCCCGTGAGCCTCGACCCGGAACAGAACTGGCCCGTTTACATCCTTGGCAACGTCAATGCGCAAGGCTGGTGGCCTAACGTGGGCACTCTCATGGACTTCGACGGTGAATTCTATACAGCCACTGTCAATGTTGACAACGCCAACGAAGGTTATGGCTACATCGCTTTCACTACCGCCCTCTCCGAATCGTCAGATGATTGGGATTCTATAGCCGGCTTCCGTTTCGGCGCCGAACCTGGCGAGGAGGAAAACTTTGTCGTTTCTGACGACTTTCTCGACAACCCGCTCGCTCTGAGCAAGGAAAACTATCGCTCGTTCCAGCTCGAAGCCGGCGACTACACGCTCACAATTCCTGCCGACCGGTCAACCGTCACATTCAGCAAAGCCTCGCCCGAGCCCATCACTGCGCTCTATATTCTCGGAAATATCGACAGCCAAGGTTGGCAACCCAACCTCGGACTCGCAATGACAACTACCGACAACGTGACATTCTCCGCTGAAAACGTCAATTTCACTCCCGAATATGAAAGCGAATTCTCCTATTTCAGCTTCACTTCGAAACTCGCCGACACCGCCGACGACTGGGACGCAATCTGGAGATATCGCCTATGTGCTGACGGCACCGAGGATGTCCTTATCGACGAAAGCAATATGCATACGAATGTTAGCATCGTGCCCTATAGCACTAGCCCCCACTCGTTCAAGATTGCCCCGGGATATTACAACGTGACTGTCAATGTTGACATGCTTTGGGTTAACGTTTCGCCCAGCGCAGGTGTTGACGCCGTCGAATCTGACACAAAAGTCGTTTCCACGAAATATGTCAACGCTCTTGGCCAGATGTCCGAACGTCCGTTCTCTGGAATAAACATCGTCATTTCTCGCCTTAGCGACGGCTCCGTACGCGCATCGAAAATAAACGTTAGATAACGCCTCTTTTATTTGCAAAATCCATAATTGCAAATTATCACACAGAAAGACAAGCCCCAGTTGGGGCTTGTCTTTTTTCAGTATCGCCAGCTTGCGCCCGCCGCGGCTGTTAACCCTGTTAACCTTGTTAACCCCTTAACAAGGTTAACAAAACCGATTGCCGCCATCTCAATCCCACAAGCCAATCCGATGCTATATTCCTCTTTCACAGTCATTTAGTAAGAAAAGACGGGCTTGCCGCTTCGCTCCGAGGCTGTTAACCCTGTTAACCTTGTTAACCCCTTAACAAGGTTAACAGACATCGAGGATATAAACATAAATTATCAGTAATTCTCCATTAATTTCTAAAATTCGTGGATCATTTATGGCAATTCGTGTTAATCCACATCACCACCGCCGCGGCTGTTAATCCTGTTAACCTTGTTGTTTGATAAAATTGAGAGAAAATGTCGGGTCACTTGCATAAACCTGTGTCGCTGAATAAACAAAAACAATAAATAACACTTGGAAATGCTGTTGGCTCTATGAGCACATTCTGAGCCATTCGCTCAAGTCCTGTTTATGCCGGGGCATAACAGCCTTTGACCGAATGTCACAGAATAGCCTTCGGCTGGCAGCACTTCCAAGCAAAAACAAAAAAAATGCCACGACGACGGAACATATACATATTCCCCGTAGCCCTGTCCTAATAATAACGTTCACAATGGCAATGAAATAGAACTAAGTCGAATAATATCCCTATCGGGGATTTCTATAAATTGCCTTTATTGTATCCTACGACATGACTTGCGCCGTTTTTTATGTTTTTGCTTTTACTGATTTCAGAGCATGAAATGCGTCGGTTGGTGTTGGTGGCAAATGACGTAAACTTGTTTACGGGCATACGCCACCAACCAACCGATTATCTTGAAAAGATTGAAATCAGTAAAAGTGTTTTAATTGTTTTTGTGAAATAGGAAACAACGGAATTTACCAAAGAGCCTATTATCCATTTATTTCAATAATTAGTGGATCATTGGCAAAAGCCCGTGACGGTTAGCATCCGCAAGCGGTGTCTCTTCCATCGCCCGCCTCACGGCCTCAAGCCCGGCTATGTCGGCATCGTTCAAGCCGTAGTTCAGGTAGCTGAAGTCAAGTATCGCCTGCTTGCGGTGTAGCCCGCCGAACAGCGAGAACCGCAACTCTTGGCTCAACACGTCCTCCATCTCGTCGTGGCTCGCCGCCGCCTCCTCCCGAAGCCGCCGCTCCGTCCGTGCGTCCTCGGCAATCTCACTCACGCCGCCCTTCTCGTTCTTCGTCGCCTCGAACATCGCCAGCCTCACGTCAGCGTCAGTCACGTTCATCGTCGCCGCGCCGCCGTCGGCCACGTTGTTCACGAGCGTCTGCCTGAAGTCGGCCATCGCCGCAGGGTCGTAGCCCTCGCCTGCCGCCAG
>CADBML010000192.1 GCA_902795825.1 uncultured Bacteroidales bacterium | reverse complement strand
GGCTTCGCCGACATCTCCACTTAAAAGAGGAGGAGTGCTGTCGCAAAGTTGCTGAGGATTTGAGAATTGAATGAGTTTCATTTGTTTATTAGGCGACACAGGTTTATGCAAGTGGATTTTGCGGGTGCTTTTTTTTGCAAATTTGTCGCCTTTAATTTTGAAATGACATTTAATTTTTGTTACTTTGAAGGCAGAATATTAACCCACGATTCGCATGAGTCGTCAAAACAAGTTATGTCATGAAAAATAAAGCCATTATTATGTCATTGGCGGCCTTCGCTGTCGCCGCCGCGGCTGTCACAGTCTCAGCCCAGTCGCTTGAAAGCCAACTTTCTAACCGCAAGCCGGTAGCTATCGAAACTCCTAACTTCAAGGTGAAGAAGCCGGCCACGATAAAAGCTACAGGACCGCTCAAGCTGGTGAGCGCCAAGCAAAACTCAATTACCGACGACGACCGCTGGATAAACGAACACAGTGGCGGCCAGGCCGACGGTTATTTCGCCGATAACGCCCCCGCGGCCATTCCGCGCTCTCTCGACGGTTCGAAGCTTAACCGAGTGATCGTTGACAACGCAGGCGACAAGGTGATCGGACTCTATGGCTATTTCAAAGAGGAGCCGTTGCGGCTGATTGTCACCGACGGCGAAATGAAATCGGTGGAGCACTATCTCGACCTCGAAAATTTCAAATGGGCTCCGGTGGCTGTCCGCTACGCTTTCTCTAATCTTTACGGCCATTGGGCGCGTGTGGTTGATGATGTGCTTTATCTTGCTTTCGGACACAACACTTATGCGTCGTCGTCGGAAGGCATGACCGCCTACCTCTGCGCCATCGACCTCAACACCTATGCCATCAAATGGATTGCGGGTCCGACAGTGGCAAGAGGCTCGTTCGACTTTTCCTATAACCGCATCATCTGCGGCTACGGATTCACTGATGAGCCTGACTATCTCTATCTCCTCGACAAAAACACGGGTAAGATTATGCAGCGGGTGAAACTGCGCAAGGCGCCTGAGCGCGTGGTGGTCACGGGCGACAACGTGTATGTCCGCACCTACAGCTACGACTACACATTCCGCATCAGCCGTGGTGTCAGCGGGAAATAACGGTGTGGGAGTTTAGAGTTTAAAGCTTGCCGGAAATAATCGAAGGCCGTTGGGGGTGACAATCCCTTGACGGCCTTTATTTCCACCAGTCGAGGTGGTCGGCGATTTCGGGCATTGAATCGGTGGCTGAGAACCGCGGCTCGGTGATGCCTCGCCGTTTCTGCGCACGATAGTCGGCGAGAAGGCGGAAAGCATATTTGCCAAGAATCACAATCGCTATAAGGTTGACCAAAGTCAAAAGCCCCATAAACACATCGCCCACGCTCCACACGAGGTCGAGCGACGCCACGGCTCCGATAATCACCGCGATTCCCGCTGAGAATATGCGGAACGCCGTCAGCACCCATTTGCGCTGAGTGAGGAAGAGGATGTTGGCTTCGCCATAGTAGTAGTTTCCGATTATGCTCGAAAATGCGAAGAAAAAGATGGCAATCGCCACGAACACAGCCCCCGAGCCGCCGATTTGGCTGTCGAGAGCCGTCTGTGTGAGAGCGATGCCATTGAGCGACGGGTCGGCATAGACTCCGCTGATGAGGATGATAAAAGCTGTGCATGAGCAGACGAGCAGCGTGTCGGTGAACACTCCCAGCGCTTGGATGAGTCCCTGTTTCACAGGGTGGCTCACCGATGCCGTTGCCGCCACATTTGGAGCGGAGCCTTCTCCGGCCTCGTTGCTGAAAAGCCCACGTTTGACACCGGCGAGAATTGTGGCGCCGATGGCTCCGCCCGAGAATTGGCCGATTCCGAAAGCGTTGTCGAAAATAGCCCCGAAAACCGCCGGAATGGCTTTGTAATTCATCAAAGTCACGGTCAGCGCAAGCAGGAAATACCCACCGGCCATCACTGGCACAATCAGACTGCTGAATTTGGCGATGCGGCGGATGCCTCCGAAGACAATCACCAAAGCCACCGCCGCCACCACGCAGCCCGTAACTGTCGGGTCGAACCCGAAGGCACCTTCGAGCGCGCCGCCGATGGTGTTGCTTTGTATGGAATTGTAGGAAATGCCGAAGGTAAGCGTTAGTAACACGGCGAAAAGCGCCGCCATGCGTCGGCTTTTCAGCCCGTGGAGGATGTAGTAGGCTGGTCCGCCGACGAAAGAATCATTCGCTTTCCGTTTAAATAGTTGAGCGAGGGTGGATTCCACGAAAGCCGTTGCCGAACCGATGAGGGTAATCAGCCACATCCAGAACACCGCTCCCGGGCCGCCCACAGCAATGGCGGCGGCCACTCCCGCGAGGTTGCCGGTGCCGACGCGTGTGGCCACCGACACGGCGAAAGCCTGAAAAGTGGATATGCGCCGAGTGCCGCTGTCGGCTTCGCATTTGTCGGCAAGCAGGCGGAACATCTCGCCAATCATCCTGAACTGCACAAAACGTGTGCGGACCGTGAAGTATATTCCGCAGAGGAGCAGCAGGCCGATGAGCAGATATGACCACAAAAAGTCGCCGGCAGCTACCACCGCCTGATTCAGTGCGCCTTCATGGGAGAACAGATCTTTCATGCCCGTCGGGTTTCACGACGTTGCAAGATGAGAGCCAAAAGAAAATATGCCGCGGCGAGAACCCACATCATAGTGTAGGGCTTCAGCACTTGGCTCAGGTCGGCGCCCGTGGCGTTCATCAGCGTGAATCCCTCCACGGCCCATACGCCCGGGATCATGTCGCCCAGCGCTTTCCAATACCACTGCATGGCGAATCGCGGCCAAGTGATGCCGCTCAAGAAGAGGAACACCACCGACATGAACACGATGATGATAAGCGATGTCTCCCTCTCTTTGACGAAAATTTGCAGAACCTGTCCGAGCATCGATGTGGCGATAACCATCGGAATCATGAACGTGATGAATTGCAGCAGGTTGTCGGCATGCGGCAGGTTGAAAATCGTCGGCACGAAGTGGAATATGTAGAGAATCACGGGCAGATAGAATGTGGCATGGAGCAACATTCGGCCGAAGACGGTGGCCGACGACGAAGCGCCGCTGGCGGCAAGGCTCGGGCGCAAGAAGCGTTCGCGACGGCCGGCGGCAATCATGCAGACCCCCAAAATAAGGCTCTGCTGAACGATGAAAATCAGAATCGCCTGGATAACAAACGAGGCGAAGCCCTGTTGCGGGTTGCCGAGGAACACGGCCTTCGTCTCCGCCGGCATTTCCCCTCCGCCAGCCATGTCGGATAACGAGCCTAACGAGTCGACCACGCGCTGCCGCAATTCGGCACCCATCTGGATGGTGACATCCGACAGCGACGTAAGAAAACTCCTATATCGAATCAATAGAGTCGCGTCGGAATAGAATTGGACCACGGCCTGCTCGTGGCGTCCGATGCATCGGGCGAAGTTTTCGGGGATTTCGATGATGCCGTAACATTGCCGCTCGGCCATCAGATGGCGGGCTTCGTCCATTGATGCGGCATAGCCGATGATGTGAATATTCTCGGCCGCGCCGGCATTGCGCACGAAAAGACGCGAGTCGGAAGTGCGGCAGTTATCGACCACCACCACGTCGATGTCGCGCACGATTTCGGGGTCGTAGATGGCGGTGTATAAAATGGGATACGCCAACGGCAATATGATGAAAAAGAGCACCACCCCAATGTCGGATATCGAAGCACGGAATTCGTCCTTCCATACCTCATAAACATCGACAATCCATTGTTTTAACTTTCTGAACATCTCGGTTGAATTATGGGGTGTAAAGTTGGCGTTGGGCAATTTTGCGCATCCGCTTGAGGAACGCGAGTCCGACGAGCGGATAAATCAGCAGCGCGATAAAACTGAAGCGGGAGTAGTAGAGCGGCAGTCCGTTCAGCGCTTCGGTGGAGTAAATGTCGAAGAAGTGGCGCACTGGCGGGATGTAGGTCCACAGCCGGAAGAAACTGTACATGCTTTCTATTGGGAACGAGAACCCCGTGATGGAGAAAGAGAGCACGCCTATAAGCGAGGCAATCGAGATGGCGAGCCGCATGTTGGGAATCGCCGCCGAGAGGATGAACGCAAACGACTGATTGGCAATCACGAACAGAATCATCGCCGAAATCATCACCGCGAGGCTGCCGTTCATGGGCATATGCCAATAGCCGTAGAAAAGCGACTGTATAAACGCTCCTACGACTGAGAAGATAATCGTCTGAGGCAGAAGTTTGCCCACGAGCGCCACTGCCATTGATCCGTTGGCTTCGGCGAGCCATCGGCGTGAGCGTCCTTTTTTGATTTCCTCCCAGATGGAGAATACCGTGGTCAGCAAAATGAGAAGGGCAAGCAATCCGGGCACGAACGAATTGGTCAGATAGACGTTGTAAGAAATCCACGGGTTGCCGATGAGGTGGTCTTGCACCACAAGCGGCTGGAGCAGGTTGCCGGCAAACTGTTTGTCGATGCCAATCGACAGCATGCGGGTGCGGACAATGCCTCCCGACGTGACGATGGCGGTGGATTTGAAACTCTTGTAAGTGAGCGATGCGGGCACGAAGAACGTTGAGTTGCAATAGAACGAGATGACCGGCTTGCGACCGCCGATGGCATTCGATTCGAAATCCGAAGGAATCAGGAAGAACCCGATGATTTTGCCACGGTTGATCAAATCCATCGCGTCGTTGTAACTGTCAGTTTCGGCGACGATTTCGATGTTGGAATTGGCTCGGAGTTGGCGTGTTAGCGAACGCGACATCGACGTGTTGTCGCTGTCGATGATGGCCGTGGGCACAGGCGTGGGCATTCCATTCCCGAGCAGGCTCAGGAAGAAGAGCGCCAGGGCAATCGGCAGGAGAATGGTAATCACCACGTAGATCCTGCGGCTGACGAGTTGCCTGCAGCCTAAAACGAACGATTTTCTCAGGCCAATAAGAGCCATATCCAATTGGTGGGCTAGGGGTTACTTTTCGGGTTTCTTAAAAAGAATAGTCATTCCGGGAAGGAGGCGCGGCTCAGGGCTGACGGGGCGGGCTTTGATTTGGAACGTGCGGCTGTCCCACTGTCCCGAGGCCTTCGTGGCGCGCCAAGCGGCGTAGTCGCCCATGTCGCGGATATAGTAAATTTTGGCCTTCACTTCCTTATTGTCGAGTGCGGGCACGATTATGGTGATTTCCTGACCTTTCTCCAGCCCGTTGAGCATGCCTTCGTTCACGTTGAACGTGACCCATTTGTCGTCTTCCTTGAGAAGACCCATGATGGGTGAACCCATGGCCACAAGCTCGCCCTCGTTGGGATAAATCACGTCGATTCGTCCGTCGCAGGGAGCCACGAGATATTCGTCTTCGAGGAGCGACTTCACTTCCTTCACCGAACCGGCGGCGGCGCTTACCATTGCTGCGGCGCTGGCTTTATCCTCGCGTCGAGCGCCTTCGGTGGCGAGGTCGTACTGGCTTTTGGCGGCGCTTTCGGCGGCAATGGAGGCCTTGTAGGCGGCTTCTGCCTCATCGCGCTTTTGTGCGGAAATCACGTCCTGCGAGAATAGGTTCTCCATGCGGTCGAAGGTCTTTTTTGCTATTTCGCGGGCAGCCGAGGCTTGTTGCCAAAGTTCGTAGGCGGCCTGCACCGTCTGTGAGCGTGCGCCGTTGTTGGCCTTCTGGCTTTGGGCGGCAGCGGCGTTGCGCATCGCCTGCGCTTGCGCGAGTTTTGCCTCGACGGTTGAGGATGTGATTTGCACAAGTGTGTCGCCGGCTTTGACGGAGTCGCCTTCGCTGACAAAGAATTTGTAGATGCGTCCCGGGAGTTTGCCCGAAATCTTCACGGCGGTGGCGTCGGCCTGTCCCTCGATGTAGTCCGTCGGAGGCTTCATGAAGAAAAAGCCGATAATCGCCAAAATCAGCAGCACTGCCACGAGGAGCACCACTGCCCACACGAGCGATTTTTCGTGTTTACGGAGTTCTTCTTTTGAATGTTCCATATCGTAGATGTTTTTGTTTGTCGTTGAGTGGTGGTTGGGTGGGGGATACCCTAAAAGTCTATTATTACTGAATGCTTATTTATCGGATTTGAGACCTTTTGAAAGTGGAATTTACAGAAAGTCACTTCAATACTTCAGCCGTCCGAGAGCCTTCGACAGATAAATCTGGCAGAGATGGAGGTCGATTTCTGTGTCGATTATTTCGGAATGTGCTTTGAGCCATGCCGTCTGCGCCTCCATCACTTTTTCGGGCGTCAGCACGCCCTCTTTGAACCCGAGTTGGGCTTGTCGGAGGTTTTCGTTTGCATTGTCGAGGTTGACGGTGGCCGTGCGGAAGGAGCGCTTGGCCTCTTCCATTTTGAACGACGCTTGGCTTGTTTGCAGACGTATTTTCTCTTTTGCGTCGGCGAGTTCGAGGCGGCTGATTGCGAGGTCGCTTTTTGCGGATTTGACTTTGGCGTAGTCGCCGCCCCAGTGCCAAATGGGGATTTTCACCATCGCGCCGACGGAGAATGCTCCGGCGAAACGCTTCTCGAATCCGTTGAACATGTTAGGGTTGGAGAAAGAATATGCCCCGATGAGAGCCACGTTCGGAAGCATTTCCGATAAAGCCACTTTCTCCTTCTGCTCGTAAATTTTGACGGCGAGTTCAAGGGCGCGCACATCGTCGCGGTCGGCATATACGTCGTCGATGGCGTAAGCGGCCGAAAAATTCGCGGCTTCGGTGTCGGCCACAGTCTCGCGGTCTTCGTCGGCGAGGGTCATGGGACGGTCAACGGGCTGTCCGCAAAGCTGGGCGAGGGCCATCCGCGAGAGCGACAACCCATTATCTACTTTAGTGAGATCCACTTGCGCCTGATTAAGTTTGACGGCGACGGCGAGAAGGTCGCTTTTAGTGGCAACGCCTTCGTTTACCATCGAATTGACATTGGCGTGAAGGGTGTCGAGCAGGGCCACATAGCTTGTGGCAAGACGTTGCTTGGCTTTGAGCGAGACCACCTGCCAGTAGGCTGCATCGACGGCTGTGACGAGGTTGTCGGCGTTGTTGTCGTGGAGGGCCTGTTGAAGTTGCTCGTTGTAGCCGGCAATTTTGTTGAGCGCCACGATTTTGCCTCCCATAAAGACGGGCTGCGTCAGTGTGATGGCACCGAAGAACACGTTCTTGATGTCGTAAGTCATAGCGTCTTTAGGAATGAGCGCCACGGTTGAAGGAATGTATTGGCCGTCGGGGGTGGTGACGGGCCTTCCGTCAGGACCAACCACGAGGTTGAAGTCGTAGGAGCCTGTGGCGGGATTGAAAGTCTTCGTGGGGAGTAACTGGTCGCTGTCGAAGATGGAAATCTCCTTTTGATTATGGGTGTAACCGCCTGTGAAGTCGATTGAGGGGAGGTATGCGGCGAAAGCCTCCTGTTTTTTGAATCCGGCGGCACGGATTTTTTCGGCACTTATTTTGATGTTGTTATTGTTGGCAAGCGCCATGTGTCGGCACGAGTCGAGCGACACCTGTGCGTCGGCAGAGATTATCGCCAAGACTGCGGCGACTATTACTAATACGGCTTTATTCATTGCATTTGGGTTGTTTGCAACCGCAAAGTTACATCATATTCTTTTAACTTGAAAATGGTTTCATTCTTTTTGTTACCTAATAAGCAGTTTTTTTTGGTCAATTTTTCCTTTTCTGAGAAAAAATGGCAAATTGACGTGTCAAAATGGCGAAGCTCAATTTAATGCACAATGCGTAATGCATAATGAGGAATGAGGAGTTAGGAATTATGGGTGAGAAATTAGGAACCCACGAAGTGGCTCGGGGAGATGCCGAAGCGGGTGTTGCCTGAAGGGCAGCCCGCGGTGGCGAAGCCATCGGCACTCGACCCAATTAGGAGTGAGGAATTGCGTTAATGCATAATTCATAATGCATAATGCATAATTCATAATGCACAATGCATAATTCATAATGCACAATGCATAATTCACAATGCACAATGCATAATCAATTAAGACACAGGAATATAAGAATGGTTTTTCTATAATTTGTTCCACGAAAAAAAGGAAACACAAACAACTCTCCAACAAATTGAACACCAAATTGTTATTTAACACGAATATCCATAAATTAATCACGAATTATTTTTATAATTAATGGATTATTTGGCACACCAGTAAATTCGCGTTTTATTTTAACAAAAACATAAAAAATAACCTGGGTTGAGAATAATCCAGGATAGAGGTATGCGACGTTAAAACTCGACGGATATTCCTCCGAAAAGGCTATTCATCCTTCCCCAACTTTCCCAACCGCGGATGGTGTCGTCTTTCTTGGCGGTAAGCAGTTGGTAGCCGGCGGTGACGTTGAATTTCATCCGTTTGAAGGAGAAAACTTTATATCCCACCTGCGCGGAGACCATGCAATTGTTGAACGAAAAACCGCCGAATGTCGATAGCCCGAAACGCGCGTTGGCCCACCATTCGCGGTGGTCGAGCATGGGATAGTAGCGGAAATTGATGAATATTGGGTTATAATTGAACGCTGGCCGTCCGATGTGGGTCAGCCCGGCACCGAATCCGAGCGAAATGTGGCTGGAAACAAATCCGTTGACGGTGGCGAAGAAATTTTCAAACTCGCGACGTCCGCCTAATGTCGAATAGTCGTTGTTGAGAAAAGCGCCGCCGTCGATTTCGATTTGAAACCATGTGGAGTATTTCTTTTGTGCCAGTTCGGCATTTCGCGTCGGGCGGGCGGATGCCGAAATCGACGCTACCGCCAAAACGACGAGGATGATGATTTTGTTAGGGTTCATAGTGGGTGAGTCTGTTTATGTAATGTTGCGTCGTGTTTCTTCGCAAAAGCATTTTTGTTAACAAAGATGCGCAAATTTACAAAAAAAATCCAGAGCCGGAGCATCTTTCGGCAAAAAAATGATTTCGGGCTGGTTCGCACATGGTGTGGATAAGCGAAATGGTGTCTAAGTCTCCGGGCGGGTCAGCGATGCGATGTTATGTCAATGCTCAATGCACAATTAGGAATGAGGAGTTAGGAATTAGAAATGAGAAATGAGAAATGAGGAATGAGGAATGAGGAATTAGGAATTGCGTTAATGCATAATGCACAATGCATAATTAGGAACCCACGAAGTGGCTCGGGGAGATGCCGAAGCGGGTGTTGCCTGAAGGGCAGTCCGCGGTGGCGAAGCCATCGGCACTCGACCCAATTAGGAGTGAGGAATTAGTAGTTGGGCTCTATAAACGCTCCTCTTTCAACTTTACAAATCCTCTTGGTCAATCGCCTTTGAGCAATGTCTCGATGTGTCGGTAATTAAGATGACCGGTGAATGGGGCATCGTTATCTTCAGCGCTCGTATTGACCACTTGAGTACGGCAAATTTCATCGTTAAACAAACCTTTGAAATGCTTCAAGTTTTTATAAAAACTGGGGTGTAAAGTCGCCGACAACTTAATTTCAAACGCTTGTAGTGATTGCAAGCCTTCATCAAGCACCACATCAACTTCATTGCCGCTACGGTCACGATAAAAGTAAAGATTGTTGTCTAAGCCATGATTGAACCGATTTTTCAAAAATTCGGTCACTACCATATTTTCAAAAATCTGTCCACGCAACGGGTGCGTCTCTATCTGGTGTGCATCTTTGATTCCCAACAGGTAGCAAACAAGACCCACATCGTAGAAATAGACTTTTGGAGTCTTCACTAATCGTTTGCCTATATTGCGATAGAATGGTTGTAGTCTGAACGCCACATAGGTTGCTTCAAGAATATTCATCCACTCGGCTATTGTGGGAAGTGACATTCCCAACTCATTAGAGATGCTGCTTGCATTGAACTCGCAGCCCACTCGCGAGGCACTGATAATTAGAAACTTTCGGAACTCATTTAAGTGGCGAACATTCATTACTTGAAGAATGTCGCGCTGCAAATAGGTGTTGAAATATTGGCGATAAACATCGGTGGCGTGGACTCCGTTGGCCCACACAGCAGGGTAGAATCCGCGATACATGATTTCGAAATCACTGAGGGCTTGGTCGTTGTCGCTTAATTCGGCGGCAGCAAACGGAAGCAAAGTCAGCATGGCGGTGCGTCCGGCGAGCGACTGCGTCACCTTGTTTGACAGTTGTAAGTTATTGCTGCCTGTTAGCACAATGTTTGCATCGGCATGGCTATCAACAACCACCTGAACAGTGCTTAAAATATCGGGCATACGCTGAACCTCGTCGATAATCAAGCCTTCGCAATGACGTTCGATAAACGACCTGCGGTCGATATTCAATTCATTAATCACAGCCTCGTCCTCAAGATTGACATAGTGGTAATCTGGGAATGCCATCCGGCATAAGGTTGTCTTGCCCGATTGGCGCGGGCCAGTAATGGTAACCACCTTAAAAAGGCTTTTTAGTCGTAGCAATTCGCCTTCTAATATCCTATTATACATAATATTAAACCAAATTTGACAAATATAAAGTACAACTTTAGATTTGCAAATTTAGCAATTTCATTCGAAATCACAAAACATTTTCCATTAATTCAACGAGAGTTCGGTGTAAAGGACATAGAGGAGTGAGATAAAATCCTCCCCATGCAGGGGCGAATTGTGCGAGCCAAGAGCAGAACGTCAAGCTCGCGAAAATCCTCCCCAAAAAGGGGAGGTGTCGGCGAAGCCGACGGAGGGATAGAACCCTGCCGAGGCGATGCCGAATAGGCGAAGCAAAAGCTGTCACAAAGTGACTGAGGGGTAGAACTTTGGATTAATCAAATTTTTACATTAGAAACTTGAGACTACGATATAATTCTGGTGCCTTGTGTGCCATTTTTGGTATCGCTATATATTCTCAAAATAGGAGATTGCAAAGCATCCTCAATCGACACGATGGTGTCGATTGTGAAATTATGAGTGCCTCGCATCCATTTGCTAATTTCCGCCTCACTTTTCCCGAGCATAATTGCCAAATCTTTTTGGCGTAACCCGCGTGCGGTGAGAATTTCGTGAATTCTGTCAACAATCATAAATGAAAGTTCTACGCGCCCCCGCACTTCAGGATTAACGTGCTCGCGACGTTCTTCAAGTATTTTACTTCTCTTCATCTCTTATAAAATTTAGGTTTCCAATAATATTTTTATCAACAATGACAATAGAGCCGTCCTTTATTCTCGTTGAGATAAAGCGACTTGTGTCAATCAAGAGTTTGACGTAGGAGGATAGCCCTTCGCTTTCTTCCCACGAACGGGAGTCTTTAATGCCGCCATTGCCGAAAATTAAAATTTTATCCGACAATCGCAAGCAATATAGCCGAATTTTATTGCCAACATCAATAGGAATAACCCCCACTCCGTCTCCATACCGACCTTCTGGTCGAAAGTAGCGCTCAAGTGCACCTTTTTCGGTAATTTTGTCAATCCACGATAAAACCACGTCGATCTCATCGTCATATTCACACCCCTCTGGAAATTTCTCGAAAAAACGCTCTATTTCAGTAAGTTCTTCCCCTTCCAACTTGATGCTGTAGAAATTTACATTGGGATATTCTTCAACTAAATCAATACAATATCGTTGCGCCATTCTTAACTTATGAGTTATCTTTTTTGCAAAATTAATTCAAATTTGCGAATCGTCCAAAAAATTAACCTAAAAGTTAAGTTTTTCAAAAAAATTTGTGCCAATTAATGTCTAATTTAACGTGAGTTCGGTGTAAAGGACAAAAAGGAGTGAGATAAAATCCTCCCCAAGAAGGGGAGGTGTCGGCGAAGCCGACGGAGGGGTAGAACCCTGCCGAGGCGATGTCGATTTGTGGTGCGAAGCAAAAAGTGCCCGATTATGGCAAAGGGTTATAGTTTGGATGAGTTTCATTTTACGATAGAAACTTGAGGATGCTTATTTTATGAAAGTGAGTTTGCCCCTTGTGTAGCCATAGGAACTTTCATATTGCAATATGGCTTTTTGGTAATGGGCGTACTCATAAGCTGTGCAATGACAAAAAAGGGGCGGTTAAGCCCCTTTGTCTGATATGTAATTATGCGGTTATTTCTTGGCCACGTAGTTCATGCGGACTTTTTCAAATTCGATTCCGCCCTTGCCGTTAACCCTGACTCGAACAAGGTAGTCGCCCGGGTTGGGGCTGTTGCGTTCGCTCATGGAGTCGAGAGTCACATAATAGACATAGTTGTAAAAACGGTCGTCCCATTTGTGGACGTGACCGCAGAAGACAGCGCTGACGTTCCATTTGTCGAACTGATCGAGAAGGAAATATGCCTCTTCGCGCGGGAATGTCGATGCAAACTGGAAGTGCGAAGGAAGGAATATGTTTGTGTGGCTGAACAGGAAAGTGTAGCGGTAATCGTTCTCGCCGTCGAGCAGGCCTTGTTGAATCAGTTCCACCTGGCGCTGGCCGAGAGTGCCGCTTGCCGTGTCGAGGAAGATGAAGTGGTCGCGAATCGGCTTGCCATTTTCGTCATATCCGCAATTGACATCAAATTCATAGAACGACGATTTGAAAATATTGCTCCACAAAGCCCATCCGTTGTGGGTAATGTCGTGGTTGCCGACAACGGGGTAGAAAGGGAACTTGATATTGTCGTATTCAGTGCCAATCATGTCGTATGGGTCGATTTTCTGGCGCCACCGCCCATATTGGTTCTGCTCGTAGTACTTATTCACATAATTTTCTTTGGCATCCTGAATAAGTTGGTCAAGAATGATGTAATATTCCGGTTTCGTGTCGGCTATGTCGCCCAGATGACAATAGAGCAAGTCGTCGTTCTCAAGCCCAATGCTAAACATTTCGTCCATGCGGCCCCGGTCGGTGGTCAAATGGCTGTCGGCTCCCACTAAGAATGAGTAGTTGTATTCACCATGTTCGTCGGCGTGAACAAATATGTTGTTGGTTGACGACATAAGATGATCCCTATAATACAATTCCGACATTTTAACGCGGTCTTCAACGCCGGTTCCGGCCATGAGTACGCCCTGGGGACTAACTTTTTCGCATGACATTTGTGTAAGAGCCACAAGCGACGTGGCAGTGGCTATGATGATGTGTTTCGCTTTCATGATTAAATTTACCATTTGTATTTCAAACCTATTTTAACAGAACTCTCATATTTACTTGCCAATTGGCTCATGGATCCTGCCGGACGGATGTTGAACTCGCCAAACAGACGGAACTGCTCGTCAAGCTTTGCATACCAACGGAATCCCCAGTTGATGTTCCAATTTTCATAATAGAAGTCGTCGTAGTTGCGGAAGAAAAAGCCCACGTTCCACGGGTTGTTGCGGTGGCGAATGTTTGCTCCAAACCCGAAGGTGAGGAGCGGAGGCTCGGTATAGCCCCAACCCATAACCCTGGATCTCTTATGGTAGTGGACAATCGACTCTCCGATGCGAAAATCGACGTAGGCGCTCTCCCATGTCGCCGACAAGTTGAACGCCATCTCGTGGGAGCCGTACTTGTGATAGTGGTTATACATAATTTTGCCGTCAAAATTGATGTTGCCGTATTTGACCGGCAGACGGTAACCACCCTGCACGTCGATTGAGAACAGTTGCTTTCCAAACTGCATCTGAGCGTCGCCGCCCACATGCCAGCGGGGCGTGAAGTGCCTTGTGTAAGAAGCCTCAAGGCCTCCAAAATTACCGGCGACAAAATTTTTGCCGCCCATTACGTAGCCTGAGAGTTCATTCTTGTGCTCGCCGTCGAATGCCTTGTAGGGTATGTAGCTGTTTTGCGCCATACCTGCTATTGCCGTCGCTGCGAGCACAAATAATAGAACAATTTTTTTCTTCATAAAAATATGTTTTTTAATAAGTTTGGTCAAGAATTAGATTGTCGTAGCAATTTCCAATCATGCTGAATAGCACTCCATGGGCTTCCGGGTGATCGGTTACGGATAAAAATCGATTGAGCGCTCCCTTGATGTCTTTTTTAAAAAACAATGCGAGACCGGCTTCATAGGTAATTCTGTAATTTCCGGGGTAAAGGCGGTCGAGGCTGTCGAGCATTTGGAATGCGAAGTCGTGCATGCCGAGATCCATGGCATCGCAGGCAATGTTGATGTCATTTAATGCGTTGTCGGGAAGTTGACTTTTCAGTGTGATGGATTTTGCGTCGGTAATGAAACAGACGGCTGCGGCAACTAATAAAATGGCAAATGATTTTTTCATCCCTGCAAAATTCTTGGCAAAATTAAGCAAAAAAAACCATACGAAGTAAATTTCGGCGAAAAAATGATTAATTACGGAAATTTTTCATTAATTTTGTAACGATATACCGACAACAAATTTTATCAATAATATTTAATAGTTTTTTATCAATTTTACGATTATGTCAAAAGTTACAGTTGTAGGCGCCGGTAATGTAGGCGCAACTTGTGCAAATGTGTTGTTGAACAATAAAATCGCCGACGAAGTGGTGCTCCTCGACATCAAAGAGGGCGTTTCGGAAGGCAAAACGATGGACATGATGCAGTCGGCAGCGCTTCTCGGCGCTGACACACGCATGGTGGGCGTCACCAACGACTATTCGGCAACGAAGGGATCGGACGTGGTTGTCATCACTTCAGGCATCCCCCGCAAGCCCGGCATGACCCGCGAAGAGCTTATCGGCGTTAACGCCGGCATCGTCAAGTCGGTCACCGACAATGTGCTCGCCAACTCTCCTGAAGCGGTAATCATCTGCGTTTCAAACCCTATGGACACGATGACCTACCTCATCCACCGCGAATCGGGCCTCCCCAAAAACCGCATCATCGGTATGGGCGGCGCTCTCGACAGCTCACGCTTCAAATATTTCCTCAGTGTGGCTCTAGGCGCAAACATCAATGAAGTTGAAGGCATGGTTATCGGCGGTCACGGCGACACGACGATGATTCCTCTCAAACGCCTCGCCACCTACAAAGGCGTGCCCGTAAGCTCGCTTCTCGACGCTGAGGCGCTCGACAAAGTCGTTGCCGACACTATGGTTGGCGGCGCTACGCTGACGAAATTCCTCGGCACATCGGCATGGTACGCTCCCGGTGCAGGCGCTGCGACGGTGGCTAAAGCCGTCCTCCACGACGAAAAGCGCATCATTCCTTGCTCGGCCCTTCTCGACGGCGAATACGGCGAAAAAGACCTCTGCATCGGCGTTCCCTGTTTGTTGGGCAAAGGCGGTATCGAGAAAATCATCGAACTCGACCTCAACGCCGAAGAAAAAGAACTCTTCGCAAAAAGTGCCGCTGCCGTTCACAAAACCAACGCCGCTCTCTAACGATGAAGAAGCTTTTCGCGTTATTCGCTGGTTTGGCTGTCATTGCCTCTGCCTGCACGCAGTCCGACAAGACAGCAGGCTCCGGCGACACGGTAGCCCCGACCGACACCGCCGCCCAAGTGGCAATAGCCGACTCTGTGGTTCCGGCGGATGCGGGCGACGTAGTCCGCGACCTCAAACCGGGCGAACCGCTGAAATTCACCGGTCTGCAGCGCCCGATGGTTGTCGATTTCTGGGCCACATGGTGCGGCCCTTGCATGGCTTTCAAACCGACGTTCCACAAGTTGTCGGGCCGCTATGCCGGACGAATCGACTTCGTGGCAGTGAATGTTGACGAATGTCAGGAAGTGGCCGATGCCAACCAGATTCAGGCCATTCCCGCCATCTTCCTCGCCAAGCCCGACGGCACTGTAGAGCGTCGCGAGGGGCTGATGGAAGAAGACGAGTTTGTCGAATTCCTTTCGAAAGCACTCTAATCCTATCCAAATTCTCGAAGTCCGCAACCCGCTCCCGCAGGCTGCGGACTTTTTTGTGCTTAGTTGGATTGCGAGGATAGGGGAGAATGGCATTTTATAAATGATTTGCGAAAGCGCGATGTGGATTGCTGATGTTGATTACACATTTTGTGTAACACATTTTGTGAAATCAAAAATTGTTTGTAAATTTGTGGGCAGAAAAGCGTTAACTCAAGTTTCCAATGTTAAAATGTTTCATTCAAAGTTCTACCCCTCAGTCACTTGCCCTTCGGGCTGCGTGCCAGCACCCCTGCTAGGGGCGCATTTTGCAAGCGTCTTTCGAAAATCCTCCCCTATGGGCGCATTGCGCGAGCCGAGAGCAGAATGTCAAGCTTTCGAAAATCCTCCCCTATGGGCGCATTGCGCGAGCCGAGAGCAGAATGTCAAGCTTTCGAAAATCCTCCCCTATGGGCG
>CADBML010000191.1 GCA_902795825.1 uncultured Bacteroidales bacterium | reverse complement strand
TTTCTATTAATTCCACGTTCAAAAAGATGTCAAAATAAACAGCAATAACAATGAACTCTTTCGTAAATTCAGGATTATATTTGTATCTGGCTGGCAGTCACTCGGTCGCAATGCCCGCATTGCTCCTTCGTTTCCGCCATCCATCTGTCAAATATCCTCTCTGAATTTCCTGAAAGGCTATTAATAGAAATCCCCTCGGGGATTTCTATTAATTCCACGTTCAAAAAGATGTCAAAATAAACATTTTCAATCATGAAATACCTGAAACGACTTCTGCTTATCGACGACACCGACGAAATCAGCAGCGCCTTCATCAGCGCTTTCGCAAACGATGACTTCGTTAAGCTAATAACATCATCGTCCGACTTCGACGACCTTAAAGAAAAGCTACGCTACGATTTCTTTATCATCTACATCCACCACGACGGACTAAAAACCGACATACACCTCCTTGTCGATTTCCTGACAAAACGGCTCAACTACATCAAGCCGATGATTCTTGCCATATCGTCCGACCACGAAACGCTCGTATCGACCGACCTTCCCGGAGTGGGCTTCCTTCCAAAACCTGTCAACATAAAATTCCTCCACCAACAGGCACTAAACACCATTTCAATCCTTTCGACCAACCGAAGCATCAACGACGTGTCGCACCTTCCCGGCAACTACGCCATCGACGCAACGCTTCGAAAAAAAATCGAAGCCGGAGAGAAATTCGTGCTTGTTTATCTCGACATCGACAAATTCAAGCCATACACCGACCATTACGGACTCTACCGGGCCGGGCTCCTAATCGGCTTTCTTGCCGACATCCTCAACTACTCCGTGAGGAAATATGGGCTTAAAAACGATTTCGTAGGCCATGTGGGCGGTGACGATTTCGTGCTGATTCTTAACGACTACGACTATGCCGAAAGCATCGGAACCGAAATCATCTACGCCTTCGACAACAATATCGAGAAGTTTTACGACGCCGAGGATCTTAAAAACGGCTATATCGAGGTGCTAAACCGAAAAGGCCAACTTGAACGCTTCGGGCTCATCAGTATTTCAATAGCAATGGTGAGCAACGAACACGTCAAATACTCCACCACCGACGCAGTGTATAAACGCATGATGATCGCCAAGGACGAAGCCAAACAAATCAGCGGATCCGTAATGCTCTGCGACACATCACGCATCTGACCCCACTTTCACGCCATGGGAAGCAATCGGAAAGAGAAGAATGTGGAAATCCTGCGCGGCGACCCGAAGAAATCGATTCTTCGGATGGCTCTGCCCATTATGGTGACGATGATCATAACGTCGCTTTACAATGTTGTTGACGGCATTTGGATTGCAGGGCTCGGAGAGTCGGCTATCGCCGGAATAGGCATCGTCACACCTTTGTGGATGGTAATCAACGGTGTGTCGAACGGCCTTGCCCACGGAGCCACAAGTGCCATCAGCCGTTTTGGAGCCGCCGACAAAGCCAAGGGGGAAAGAGCCGTCGAACAGTCGTTGCTGATATATGTGGTCGGGGCGATAATCCTTACCGCACTACTGCTCGGCATTCTCATGCCGTATCTCAGCTATTTCAATATTAGTAAGGAAGCGAATGAAGCCGCCATCGACTACTCCCTGCCTCTTTTTGGCGGTCTCATAAGCTTTACGCTTTCATGTGGTTGCGCCGGCATTCTCCGCGCCGAAGGCGACACTAAACGCCCCATGTTCGCTTGCTCGTTGGGCGTAATCCTGAACGCATGTCTCGACCCCGTTTTTATTTACACACTCGACATGGGAGCGGCTGGAGCGGCTGTATCGACCATTGTCACTTCGCTGATAAGCGCCTTAATAATGATGTACTGGATCCTTGTGAAAAAAGACACATTCTATAAGGCGAATCCCAAACGGCTGATTAAGCCGAAATTTGAAGGAGTGATTGTCCGCGACATCCTAAACACCGGCATTCCAGCTTCAATGGAATTGATGATGTTGTCGCTGGCAAGTTTCTTTTTCTACTCATTTATCCGCTCGCTGGGCGGCGATTTTGGAGTGAGCGTCTATTCGTCGGGCTACAGACTCTACCTGCTTAACCTTATGCCCGTTACCGCCGTAAGCCTTGCGTCGGTGGCTATAATAGGCACCCATTACGGAGCAAAAAACATTGATTATGTGCGGCGAACTCACTCATTCTGCTGCGCTTATGCCACAATCATAGGCTTTGGCGTCACCATGCTTCTTATCCTTCTCTCCCACCCCGCGGCTTCCCTATTTGCTCTCACATCCGACGACACCCGCCTGATTGACGGAATTAGCGACTTCATTAAGATAACCGCCTTTTGTATCCCGTTCTTGGGTATAGGTCTGCCTTCTACGTTTATGTATCTCGGACTCGGAAAAGGAAAATACAGCCTCTTGTGGACCACCATCAACGAGGTGGTTTGCGCCGTCCCAGCCACCTATCTCATGGGATTCACTTTCGGGCTTGGCCTTGAAGGTGTCTGGTGGGGATTTGTCATCGGAAGAGGCTCTGCTTGCGTGGCAAACTTCTTCTTCGCACGTCATAAGATTAGACAATTACGTGGGCTTTCTATAAATCCACTTAAATAAACTCATATCCGCATAAAATCTTCAGAAAATGGAAAAGAACAAAAATATTGTGGTGATCGACGACGCAGGCGACCTGCGCAAAACACTCTCAGAGTTGTTTCGCGACTCCGACATTAACATCGTTCCCGCCAAGTCCGACCGCGACGACCTCAACCGAAAGCTGGGATTTGACGACTATCTAATCGTCATAAACGAAACAGGCCTTAACGACAACCTTACGTCGCTGGTGGCATATCTCAATGGAAGATTCCTCTTCTGCATTACGCCTATCATCATCGCTTCCGGCAACGCCGACCTGCTCAAAAAAGGCGATATGATGGAAGTGCCTATCGTCAACTACATTCATAAGCCCTTCAACACCGCCGCGCTCCGCCACCATTGGACAAACATTCTCGAAACAATCGAATCAAACCGCGACCTTGTTGCTTTAACCGGACTGCCCGGCAACAAAGTTATCAACCGACGGCTTTTCGACACTCTTAAACGCGGCGATGATTTCGCCATGATGTATATCGACCTCGACAACTTCAAGGAGTACAACGAATACTATGGCTTCTTTCAAGGCGACAAAGTGTTGCTATTCATGGCCGACATCCTTTACAGCGTGTTGCGTCAATACAGTTCTGGCACCGACTTCATAGGCCATGTCGGAGGCGACGACTTCATTGTCATCCTCGACGACCCCTCCAAAGTAAAAGTCATCGGCGACTCTGTTATTAAAAATTTCGACGCCAATATCTCCAAGTTCTATGCCACCGACGACCTCAAAAACAACTATATCGAAACCCGCAACCGTGCTGGCGAAATCGAACGAATCAACATTATGACAGTCTCGATTATCGTCATAACCGCCGACGAATTCCGAACCACCCCCATCGACAGCATTTACAAAAAAATGATGATCTACAAAAAACAGGCAAAAATGGTGAAAGGAAGCGTCGTCATCCAAAACTGACACGCCAACGACAACATCATCCGACCCTGACAACATAAAACAGACAACCTCACGGCTTTTAGGAAAGCATCCTCGAAAATGCCACCCCCAAAAAAACAACAAGAAGGGTAGAATGAACGAGCCGAGAGCAGAACGTCAAGCTCGCGAAAATCCTCCCCAAGCAGGGGAGGTGTCGGCGAAGCCGACGGAGGGGTAGAACCCCGCAGAGGCGATTGCCGAATAGGCACGAAGCGAAACTTGTCTGAAAGTAACTGAAGGGCAGTAAATTGGATAAATTTGATTTACTATAGAAAATTGTGTTTTAGACGTCGAGCCAACACTATTCATTACAGGACTCGACTTGATTCCCATAATTCTTCATGAAAACTCGCCGAAATCTCTTCGCGGTGAGTTACATGTCAAAATTCGATTGCGATAATTTTGCAATGCGAACGATTTAGTGTATCTTTGCAGTCGATTTTGACGACAATGGCATGGTTGTAGCCCCATTTGTCGCTGTATTTCATCGAATAATAATTTAATTTTAAGATAAATGAACGTCAATTTAGAAAAAACGAACGATGTCGAAGGTCGCCTGACCGTAACGGTTACCCCTGCCGACTATGAAGAAAAAGTAACCAAAGAACTCAAACAAATAGGGCGTACGCGCGTGTTCCCCGGATTCCGCAAGGGCCATGTGCCTTTCGGCCATGTAAAGCGCTTCTTCGGCCAACAGGTCACGAGCGATGTGGTAAACGAGGAGGTTTATAGAGCCGTTATCACCTATATCCGCGACAACAAACTGAATATCCTCGGCGAACCTATGCCCGTGGAAGTCAAAACAATCGAATTCGACAAAGAACAGGAATTCACTTTCCAATACGACCTCGGCTTCGGTCCGGACCTCGATGTAAACATCGACAAAAAAATTGCCATCGACTACTATCAGATAGAAGTTCCCGCCGACATGATCGACGAGCAGGACCAGGCATTCCGCCGCCGTTTCGGCAAGCAGGTCGACGTGGATGAAGTGGTCGACAACTCCGTAGTGAAGGGCGTTATCAGCGAAGTCGACGAAAACGGCGTTGTCAAAGAGGGCGATAATGTTATCTTCAACAAATTAGGATCTCTTACGCCACGCTTCCTCAAAGAACAAGCCGACTTGTTCATCGGCAAGAAAGTCAATGACATTATCGTGTTCAATCCGATGAAAGCCACAGGCAATAATGTGAATGAAGTGGCATCTATGCTCGACATAAGCAAGGAAGAAGCTCAGTCGGCCACCGGCGACTTCCAATTCACAATAACTTCCATCACCGGTCTTCAACTTGCCGAACTCGGCCAAGAACTCTACGACATGGCATTTGGCAAAGACCGCGTCAAGAGCGAAGAGGAATACCGCGAGGAAATTCGCAAGATGATTTCGTCAGAGTTGCAGCATAACGCCGAGCTTTTGTTCCGCAACGAAGCGCGGGATGCCATTGTCAAACATTTCGGCACATTCGAACTTCCCGAAAAATTCCTCAAACGTTGGCTTATCGCCCGCGACAAAAAACTCACCGCAGAGAACATCGACGAAGAATATTCCAAATCGGTCAACGGCATCAAGTGGCAGCTTATTGAGGACCGCCTTATTAGCAAATACGAAATCAAAGTTGACGACAACGATGTCAAAAACTACGCCAAAATGGTTGCCGCACAACAATTCGCTCAATACGGGATGGTCGGCCTTTCTGATGAGATGATATCCGGCTATGCCGAACGCTTGCTCAACGACAAGACCTATTCGAGCCGATTCGTCGATGACATCACCGACGACCGCGTTTTCCGCGTCATCAAGGAAAACGCAAAAATCAAAGAGAAGAAAGTCAGCATCGAAGAGTTCCGCAAAATCGCTGATAAGCACAACGAAAATCAGGCGTAATAATTTCCCGACACAGATTATTCCCTGATACACATTGCTCTCCGCTGCGACGAGCATAATCAAAGCGCCGGTCGATTTCGAACCGGCGCTTTTGTTTTTATTCGTCGTAACCTC
>CADBML010000190.1 GCA_902795825.1 uncultured Bacteroidales bacterium | reverse complement strand
TACTGTTTGTTTTGAAATCATTTGAACGGGGAATTTATAGAAAGCCCCTTTAATCAGTAAAAGTGTTTTTATTGTTTTTGTGAAAATAAAAACACAGGAATTTGACTGTGAGCCAAATTTTCACTTCCGACATTGCTTGTTTTAATAAATTTTGCTATCTTTGTAGTGAAAAAAAGTTTACTGCGATGAATTTGCCATCTGACAAAGAAAAAGGCTCTGAACCCCATGGGATTGACGGTGTTTCAGATTCCCCTAAAGAGAAGCGGCGCAAAAGTTTCTTCAAGGCGGTGTATAACATATCGCTCGTTGTCGGTTTTATTGCTCTCATTACCGCAATCGCTTTTTGTAAAACATCTTCTTTTGAAATACCTCTTTATGCTGTAATTGTATTGTGGGCATGCGTTTTTGTCTGTTTATATGCCCAAGGGAAAATTGATGAGGCCGATGGAAAATTCTCTTCCAAGCATCCTTTTGATAGTGTTATCTGACATAACACTCATTTGATAAGTCTCTCCATCCTCTTCCGGCTTTCCTCATTCGTGGGGATCGCCGCTTTTTTTGATGCTACAACCGCTCGATGAGAACGGCAATCGTAAGCCATTCGAACAGTTTTTGAATCTACCATAATCATTTCCTATATTCAGTAACTCTAAGAAAAATAGCACCACCTCAAGCCGAACATCAGCAATAGGTGGTGGTGCTGTATATGTCTTCATAAAGGAGACGTTGCAATTTTACAACTTTATTTTTAACAAACAAAGAAAATGACAAAAATACACAGAAACTTCGATTAAAGGCATTCCGCTTTAATGACAAGGCAGCTTGATGTTATCGCGCCCTTTTGGGAATGTCGCACCAAAGTCGCACCAAAGTTACAACAAATTATACAATCATCAATTATTATTACTACCTTTGTAAAAATTATATTATATGAACTACTATGGCTACTCTGTATGTCATCCTTATTTCAAGTTGCCTTTTAGCCATTTTCCTATACCTGCTCGGTTCGGTTTCTTCTAATGCACGCCGAAACGGCGGAAACGATTGTCAACCTGAATGTGATGAAAAAGAAAAAAAGCGTGCAATTAGAAACGGATGGGCGGCTATCATTCTATTGTTAGGCATAATATGCTTTTTAAGTTGCTTTTGCGCGGCGATTTTCAAATGCCACAAAATTGCGATAGGATTCCTTATCGCGGGAGCTGTTCTTATGCTTGTTGGTGGTTTATCCTTCAGATGGAAGCACGGTTTTTGGTGGTGGTAGCATTTTCGTGAATTTTCGTCATCCGAATATGTTTTTTTATGATTTTTCTTTCCACCTTTCAGCAAAAAACATTACTTTTGTAACAGATAATAAACAACTAATTTTTTCCACAATAATGAAGAAACATAACTTTTACGCCGGCCCGTCAATTCTTAGCCAGTACACGATTAAGAATACTGCCGAAGCCGTCCTCGACTTCGCCGGCACAGGTCTTTCAATCCTCGAAATTTCCCACCGCAGCAAAGAGTTTCAAGCCGTCATCGACGAGGCCTCCGCTCTCGTGAAAGAACTCCTTGAAATCCCCGAAGGCTACCACGTCCTTTTCCTCGGCGGTGGCGCAAGCATGCAGTTCTGCATGGTGCCGTTCAACCTTCTCGCCAAGAAAGCCGCCTATCTCGACACAGGCACATGGTCGTCGAAAGCCATCAAAGAGGCCAAACTCTTCGGAGAGGTGGATGTCGTGGCATCCTCGAAGGATAAAAACTACACCTACATTCCCAAAGGATACACCGTACCCGACGATGTGGATTATTTCCACATCACCACAAACAACACCATCTACGGCACGGAAATGCGATTCGACCCCGACGTGAAAGCACGCCTCGTCGCCGATATGTCGTCGGATATCTTCTCCCGCCCCATCGACGTGAGCAAATACGACATCATCTATGCCGGCGCTCAAAAGAACCTCGCTCCCGCGGGCGTGACAATCGCTATCGTCCGTGAAGCCGCTCTCGGAAAAGTGGCCCGCGCAATCCCGACGATGCTCAACTATCAAACCCATATCGATAAGGGCTCGATGTTCAACACTCCTCCCTGCCTCCCAATATACTCGGCACTTCAAACTCTCCGCTACTATAAGGACCTTGGCGGCATTAAGGAACTCGAACGCCGCGACATCGAAAAGGCTGCACGCCTCTACGAAGCCATCGACGAAAGCAAAATATTTGTAGGCACCACCGAAAAAGACGCCCGCTCTATCATGAACGTCTGCTTCGTGATGCGTCCGGAATACGCCGAATTGGAAAAAGACTTCATCACGTTCGCCACCGAACGAGGCATCGTCGGCATCAAGGGTCACCGCTCTGTAGGCGGCTTCCGCGCATCGATCTACAACGCCATGCCGATTGAAAGCGTCGAAGTGCTCATCACTGCAATGAAGGACTTTGAATATAAAATTTAATCAATTGTTTAACCATAGAAATCTAATCTTCTAATTTAAGCGAAAAATGAAAATTTTAGTAGCAACTGAAAAGCCTTTCGCGGCTGTCGCTGTCGATGGCATCCGCAAGGTTGCCGACGAGGCCGATGCCGAATTGGCTTTGCTTGAAAAATATACCGAAAAAGCGCAACTGCTCGCCGCCATGGCCGACGCCGACGCGCTCATCATCCGCTCCGACAAAGTCGATGCCGAAGTGCTCGACGCCGCCAAAAATTTGAAAATCGTCGTCCGCGCCGGTGCAGGATACGACAACGTTGACCTTGCCGCCGCCACAGCTCACGGCGTTTGCGTCGAGAACACTCCAGGGCAAAACTCCAACGCCGTGGCCGAACTCGTTTTCGGCATGACAGTGATGATGGTACGCAACCTCTACAATGGCACTTCGGGCACCGAACTCAAAGGAAAAACTCTCGGCATCCACGCTTTCGGACAAGTGGGCCGCAACGTGGCTCGTATCGCCAAAGGTTTCGGCATGGAAGTCAGCGCACTCGACCCCTACTGCCCCGATGAAGTAATCGAAGCCGCCGGTGTCAAACCCGTCCACTCCGTCGAAGCGCTTTATGAAGGCAACCAGTTCGTCAGCCTCCACATCCCCGCCACCGACGAAACGCGCCGCTCAGTCAACTACGACCTCATCACCCGCTTGCCCAAGGGCGGCGTGCTTATCAACACCGCACGCAAGGAAGTGGTAGATGAGGACGGCCTCGACAAAGCTCTCGCCGACCGCCCCGACCTGCGGTACGTGGCCGACGTGAAGCCCGACAATGCCGAAGCCCTTTCGGAGAAATACCCGGGGCGCGTTTTCTTCACCCCGAAGAAAATGGGCGCTCAAACAGCCGAAGCCAACATCAACGCCGGAATCGCCGCCGCACGCCAAATCGTGGCATTCTTCAAAGATGGCGACCGCCGTTTCCAAGTGAATAAATAATTTCATAAGGCGTTTCTGTCGATAACCATCATTTTCTTCAGAAACGCCTTTTTCTTATTTTTGAAACTAATCGAGAATGAAAAATCTTTTAATCCGTTCGCTTTCAGCCATTGTCTATGCAGGCCTGATATTTGCCGCCCTAATTTACGGCGAGCTATGGGTGTCGCTGCTGTTCGCCATTTTTGCCGGCATCGGACTATTTGAATTCTATCGGCTGGCATCAAATGTCAAAGGCCACATCTCAGTGACCGTCATCGACATTATCGCTGGCCTTGTGGCGTATTTCGCCATTTATGCCTATAACGCCGGCGTCCCCTACGCCGATTTGGCCATCCTCGTCTATGGCATCTATTTTATCGCGCGGATTATTATTCAAGTGTTTAGCGAAGACTTCGACCCGCTGAAGCGGCTCTCGGCAAGTCTGATGGGACACATCTATGTGTCGATGCCCTTGGCTTTGCTCTCCTCCACCTATCTCTCGTCGCCGGCTCTCGTCCTCCTGATTTTCCTCATGATTTGGGTTAACGACACATTCGCTTATCTCGTGGGAATGGCTTTCGGCCGCCACCGGCTGTTTCCCCGCGTGTCGCCCAAGAAGTCGTGGGAAGGCTTTGCCGGCGGAATCGTTTTCACTATCGCGCTCGGTGTCGCTTTCACTTATTTATTCCCGAAAATCACGCCCTTCTACGGAGTCGGGCAATTCGTCATGCTTGGCGTGGTGGTGAGCCTTGCCGCCACCTTCGGCGACCTCCTTGAATCAACGCTAAAACGTGCCGCGGGAGTGAAGGATTCCGGCAAAATCATTCCCGGGCATGGCGGCATGCTCGACCGCATCGACTCGCTCCTCCTCGTTGTCCCGACGGTGACAATTCTTTTGATGGCGATGAACGCCGTCTCTTCATTCTGCCAACATTAATCTCAAGAATACTCAAATTATGAAAAAGAATTTTATCAAAGTGGCTCTCGTGCTCGCATTGGCCGGTTCGCTCACTATGTCGTCGTGCATCGGCAGTTTCTCGTTGTCGCACAAGCTCCATAACTGGAATCAGCACGTAGGCGACAAATTTGTCAACGAACTCGTATTTTTCGCTTTCTGGATTCTTCCCGTCTATGAAGTGGCCCTCCTTGCCGACATCCTCGTCATTAATAGCATCGAATTCTGGAGCGGGAACAATCCCGTGGCTGAAGGCACTCGTGTTATCGACGGAAACGACCAACGCTACATCGTGAAATGCGACAAGACCGGCTACACTATCACCGGCGAAACCGACCGTAGCGTGGTCCGACTCGACTTCGACGAGATGCAGCGCTCTTGGAGCGTAAGCGTCGATGGTCAAGACCCGACAACCTTCATGACCTTCATCGACGATTCCCACGTCAGGATGATTACCCCCGACGGCTCGTTCACCACCGTCGAGACATCACGTCAAGGAGTGCTCGCATATAGCGAAATCGCGGCGACAAAGCTTTTCGCCCACAATTAACTCTCAGATAACTCCTCGTAAGTGTCCCAACTGTCCCATGTCCCGCAGACGGGACACTTGGGACGCATGGGACAGTCAACAGCCATCAGGCATTAGTCCTATTATTAAATTATCTTATACCTAACCCTCGTTAACAAAAACAATGTGGATTGTATTTTCCTCCTCGACGGGCGGACAGTAAAATCCACGTTTTGTCGTATATGAAGCGATTTATCCTTATATCCCTGGCGGCATTCGCATTGACGGCAAATATCTTCGCCGCCAATTATATCCGCGTCAACCAAATGGGCTACCTGCCTGGCGACTTTAAAGCTGCCGTGATGCTCCTCGACAAAGCCCAACCCGAATATGCCGCGGCAAACCATAAGAACTACCTTATCGTCAACATCAACACAGGAAAATCCACGCTCGCCGATTCCGTGGCCATTACCGAGGCTTGGGAGCCGTTTGAAATGTGCGTGCGTATTTACTTTTCCTCAATCACCGCCGAAGGGGAATATTTCATCTGGGCGCAAGGCACCAACTCACCACATTTCAAGGTGGGCAACGATGTCTATAATGGAGCCAACGAAATCCCGCTTCACTATATGAGGCAACAGCGTTGCGGCTACAACCCCGCGCTTAAAGCCACTTGCCATCAACACGACGGAAGGTTGGTGCTCGCAGGCAAGCGCGATGGCAAAAAAGTTGACGTCACCGGCGGATGGCACGATGCAAGCGACTATCTCCAATATCTCACCACCTCGGCCAACGCCGTCTATCAGATGCTTTTCGCCTATGAAATGACGCCCACAGTCTGGGCCGACAACTACGATTCCCGCGGCGACGAAGGTGCCAACGGCGTTCCCGACATCCTCGACGAAGCCCGATGGGGCCTCGAGTGGATGCTGAAAATGAACCCCGAACCCGACCTTTTCCTCAATCAAATAGCCGACGACCGCGACCACCGATTTGCCGGAGTGCCTGCCGACGACAACGTGGATTACGGCTGGAGCGCTGGTCGAGAACGCCCTGTATATCCCTGTAGTGCACAGCCTTACGGACTTTTCAACAACAAAAACGAATCGACGGGACTCGCATCATCAGTGGGAAAATTCTGTTCATCCTTCGCATTTGGTGCTCGATTATTCAAGAACATCGACCCCGAGTTTTCCGCCATTCTCGCCGACCGTGCCGACAATGCCTATAAAGTGGCCAAAGCAAATCCAGGCGCGTGCCAAACCGCCCCATGCACTCAGCCCTACTACTACGAAGAGGATAACTGGGTCGATGACATGGAACTCGCCGCCGCGGAAATGTGGTCGGCTTCGGGCGACGATGCCCGACTTAAGGAAGCCATCGACTACGGCCGACAAGAGCCGGTAACCCCTTGGATGGGAGCCGACTCTGCCTATCACTACCAATGGTATCCTTTCATCAACCTCGGCCATTTCCGGCTTGCCCACCATAGCGACGAGTTTGTCAGAAATATGCGCGCAGGCCTGCGGCGTGTCGCCGACCGCGCTGGCAACTCCGCTTTTAGAATGGGCATCCCTTTCGTTTGGTGCTCCAACAATTTCACTGTGGCGTTCGTCTCCCAAGCCATGCTCTACCGCGAACTGACAGGCGACCGGCGTTTCGTTGAATACGAAACCGCAGCCCGCGACTGGCTCTTCGGCGTTAACCCATGGGGAAAATGCATGATTATCGACCTCCCGAAGAATGGCGACACACCCTCCGATCCTCATTCGCCAGTCCACAACGTCGGGAAAATACCCATCACAGGCGGACTGGTCGATGGTCCGGTTTATGCGTCTATCTACAACTCGCTTTTAGGGATACACCTTCGCAACGCCGACCGCTACGCACGATTCCAAAACTCACGGGTGGTTTATCACGACGACTACGCCGACTATTCCACAAACGAGCCCACGATGGACGGAACGGCATCCACCACTTACTTACTCGGACGGCTTGCCTCCGCCGCGAATAAGCAGTCAAAATGAAGCGCCTCGCACTCCTCGCCATTGTTCCGGCCTTGGTCGTCTTTGGATGCTCTTCGGGCGACGCCGATGTTGCCGCGTCGGACACTGCTCTTGCGCCCGACACTGTCATCGTAATCGACCTTCACTCCCCGTTCGACTTTCCTCTTGTCCTCGCCGGCAACTTCGGGGAGTTGCGCCCCTACCACTTCCACGGAGGCATCGACTTCAAAACACAAGGCTCCACAGGCCATCCTATCCACTGCGCCGAACGCGGCTACGTTTCTGCCATCGAAGTCGGTCCGTGGGGCTACGGCCGCGCCATCTTCGTCACTCATCCCGACATAGGATTAATCACCGTTTACGGCCATCTCGAAGCTTTTGCCGATAAAATCGCCAAAGTCGTAGCAGAAGAGCAGAACAAGCGGGAATGTTTCGCTGTCAGCCTGGAATTTGGCCCTGACCGGCTGCCGGTGGAGCGCGGCGAGATAATCGGACTGAGCGGAAACTCCGGCTCATCGGCCGGACCGCACCTGCATTTTGAAACTCGCCAATGTTCCACAGGCAACGCCATCGACCCCCTTCCATTCTTTGCCGACCGAATTGCCGACACCACCCCGCCCGAACTGAGGCGCTTATCACTCATCCCCATCGGACCGGCTGTAGTTGACGGAAAAAGCGGCAAGCCCGCTCGACGCGCCCCCAATGAAATAGCACACGCCTTCACCGCTTGGGGGAAAGTGGTGCCCGCCGTGGAAGCCTTCGACCGGATGGACCGCACATCGAACATTTTCGGCATCAAGTATATGACGCTGAAAGTTGACGGAAAGGAAGCTTACCGGCGCACTATCGACCATTTCGACTTCAAACGCAACCGCGCAATCAACTCGCTCGTTTATTTCCCCGACTATGCCGCCGACGGACGATGGACTATGACGACCCTTGTCCCGGCATCACATCCGCTTGACGACATCGTCACCACCAACGCTTTCGACGGCATTATCTACGTTCTCGAAGAACGCGCCTTTCATTGCGAATTTATCCTCGCCGACAACAACGGCAACTCGCTCTCCATCCCATTTATTATCGAGGGAAAGCGCTCGCCTGTGAATGACCCCGCAGTCAATGGCGAAATTGTCAGCCACGGCACTTTACGCACTTTCAATCTGCCCGAAGCGAAAATCGCCATCATGCCTTTCACGCTCTTCGAG
Organism: uncultured Bacteroidales bacterium; assembly: GCA_902795825.1. Lineage (GTDB taxonomy): Bacteria > Bacteroidota > Bacteroidia > Bacteroidales > Muribaculaceae > RUG14106. Next base: position 2,757 of record CADBML010000190.1, on the reverse strand, counting down.
CCGACACCCATCGACATCACCGTGAAAAACAGCCCGAAATATCTTTCGCCACTTGTCACTGTCGGCGACACCTCTATTCCCGTTAACCGGCCATTCTTCATCGCATTCCCCCGCCCCGAAAAAAGCGATGCCGAAAAAATGACCATCGCAAGAATCAACGGCAATTCGGTCAACGCCGTCGAGACGTCTTTCGCCGCCGGACACCTCTATGCCGAAGCCTCGCGGTTCGGCTCCTACACCGTAGTCGCCGACACCGTCGCCCCTTCCATTGGCTCTTTCAGCGGCGTGGCTCCTGTCGCCGGGGATTCCACAGCCAACTCGCCAAAACAGCTTTCGCTCAAAATCGCCGACAATCTTTCAGGAATAGCATCCTACAAGTGCTACATCGACGGCCAGTTCGTCGTTTTCGACCACGACGGCAAAACCGCCACTATATCGCGAAGCCTCGAAGGTTTTCCCCGAAGGGGCAAAGCCCACAAACTCAAAGTTGTTGTCACCGACGCAGTTGGCAATGCTAACGAAACTTCATTCGATTTCACTTGGTAATTTCACGAAAATGACGTAAATTTGCAGATTAGGAAATATCAGTTAACCCTTAATACCTATATAAACTAAAAATGGATCAAAAACTCTTAAAAACCGTAACAGAAAAAGCGCAAGTGTGGCTCAGCCCCGCTTACGACGATGCCACCCGCGCTGAAGTTCGCCGTATGCTCGACGCAGAGGACAAGAACGAGCTCATCGAATCATTCTACAAGGACCTCGAGTTCGGCACCGGAGGCCTCCGCGGCATCATGGGCGCAGGCTCAAACCGCATGAACCGCTACACTGTCGGCGCAGCCACTCAAGGCCTCGCCAACTACCTCAACGAAGCTTTCGCCGACCGCGACGAAATCTCCGTCGTCGTAGGGCACGATGTCCGCAACAACAGCCGCAAATTCGCCGAAATCGTTGCCAACGTTTTCTCCGCTAACGGCATCAAGGTCTATCTCTTCGAGAATTTCCGCCCCACTCCCGAACTCTCGTTCGCCATCCGTCACCTCGGGTGCCAATCGGGCGTGAACATCACCGCTTCCCACAATCCCAAAGAATACAACGGCTACAAAGCCTATTGGGAAGACGGAGCGCAGATCATCGCCCCCCACGACGTGAACATCATCAACCACGTCAACGCAATCCAAGGTGTCGAGACAATCAAATTCGACGGAAATCCCGACCTTATCCAGCTCATCGGCGAGGAAATTGACGAGGCATTCCTCACTGCCATCAAAGGCTTGTCGCTCAGCCCCGACGTTATCGCACGTCATGCCGACCTCAAAATTGTTTATACGCCGATTCACGGTACGGGTGTGAAACTCGTGCCCGAAATCCTTCGCCGCTACGGCTTTACCAACATCATCCACGTGCCCGAGCAGGACATTCCTTCAGGCGACTTCCCCACTGTCGAATCGCCCAACCCCGAAAACCCGCCGGCCATGGCTATGGCTATCGCCAAGGCTAAGGAAGTGGGTGCCGACCTCGTTGTGGCTTCCGACCCCGACGCCGACCGCATCGGTTGCGTCATCCGCGACGCTAACGGCGAATATGTCCTCGTCAACGGAAACCAAATCGTCATGATTCTCCTCAACTACCTCATGACCCGCAACCGCGAACTCGGGCTGCTCAAAGGCAACGAATACATTGTCAAGACGATCGTCACCACTGAGACTATCCGCGACATCGCTGAAAAGAACGGCATCAAGATGTACGACTGCTACACCGGCTTCAAATGGATTGCCGGCGTCATCCGCGACCATGAGAACGACCGCTACCTCGGCGGTGGCGAAGAAAGCTACGGCTTCCTCGCCGAAACGTTCGCCCGCGACAAGGACTCCCTATCGGCCATTTCCCTCATGGCGGAAATCTGCGCTTGGGCTAAGGACCGCGGCATGGACTTCATGGAAATGCTCCAAGACATCTACATGACCTACGGATTCTCACGCGAACAGGTGATTTCTGTGGTTCGCCCCGGCAAGTCGGGCGCCGACGAAATCCAAGCCATGATGAAAGGCTACCGCGAAAATCCGCCACGGCAACTCGCCGGAAGCGACATCGTGCGCATCAAGGACTTCCAAGCCCTCACCGAACGCGACCTCCGCACTGGCGAAGTCAAACCGATCGACATGCCTGCACGCTCCAACGTGCTCCAGTTCTTCACCGCCGACGGCTCAAAGGCTTCTGTACGTCCTTCAGGCACAGAACCTAAGATTAAGTACTATCTCGAAGTCAAGGGTGTGATGAAGACCAATGCCGACTACGAGCCTTGCACCGTGGCCGCCGACGCAAAAATCGACGCGCTCAAACGCGACCTCGGCATCTGACGCCGACTGTCACCCACGGACTGACGGTCTCGTCCGCCATTCAAAAGCCGCTTTCCCGCATCAGCCGGAAGGCGGCTTTTTCTTCCCGGCTTTCCTTTTTTCCGCAAGAAGTGACAGCTAAAAAACACGCACCACAAAGTTAACAGACATCGAGGATATAAACATTAATTATCATGAATTATCCGTTAATTATAATTTGTGGTTAATTGGCAAAGGTTTTGATGGCTTCGCCACCGTGCACCGCTTTTCATGCGACTTGGGCTAAACTTCCGCTCGCGAGATCTTCGATGTTCGTGTGAGCCGAGAGCAGAATGTCAAGCTTGCGAAAATCCTCCCCTAGCAGGGGAGGTGCCCGATAGGACGGAGGGGTAGAGCACAACCGCCGTTGGTAACCCTG
>CADBML010000189.1 GCA_902795825.1 uncultured Bacteroidales bacterium | reverse complement strand
AGGGTTGAGTCGTTTGCCCCGTTGATTTGCATTAAATCCACCTGACCGAGAGCGTTGTTGGCTTCCTCTTCGCCGGGAATGTGGATAAAATTGATGTAAGCAAGCACGAGAACAGCCACGGCAAGAATACCTGTGGCTACCCATACGATAGTCTTCTTGTTTTCTTCGACCTTACGGGTCACATTGGTCAAATCCTCATTCAGCTTGTCGATTGAAGCCACATTGGCTTCCACATTTTTCTTCTTTGCCATTTTATTGTTAATGTCTTATTATTTTTCGTTACGTTATTCGTTATGACTTGCAAAATTAATTGATATTCCGCAAATGAGCAAGAAATTCACCTCCAAAAATCAAACCACACGGAAAAACTCAACAAAACTCGGCAAAATCATTCGTGATTCTTCCAATTAAAATCATAATTTAGTCGGCCAAATGTTAATCTATTGAAATTTTTTATTACTTTTGCACGAAAACAAAGCACCACCATGGCAGTCAATGAATCCAAAATAATTATGCCATACGACATTTCCGATGCCCAAAATATTTTTGAATATAGCAAAGGGTTGTTGGGGAAATCATTGCGAGAGTTTGTGACAGAAAGCTATAAGCCAAAGAAAGGGAAAGGCGGCTTGGGACAAATGGTAGAGAATATCTTTTTCCTACTGGAAACCAACAGTCACCCAGGCGCTGACTTTTCAGAAGCAAATATGGAGTTGAAATGTACTCCGTTGAAGAAAAGCGCCAAGGACGAGTTTTTAATAAAAGAACGCCTGGTTTGCAGCATGATTAATTATTGCGAAGTTGTAAATGAAGATTTTGAGCACTCCCACTTCTATCTCAAATGCCGGCTTATGTTGTTGCTGTTTTATCTTCACCAAAACAATTGCGACAATTTGGATTTAGAGTTCGTTTTTTCGGTACTGTGGAAGCTGCCCGAAAAAGACTTGTTGATTATCCGACATGACTATGCGGTCATTATCGATAAGATAAAACAAGGGAAGGCTCATGAGTTGTCGGAAGGGGATACGATGTATCTTGGTGCGTGTAGAAAAGGACAAAAAGGCGACTCATTGATGAGACAGCCATTTAATGCATCTGTTGGAGCACCGCGCAGAGCCTTCAGCCTTAAAATGGCGTATATGCGCACTATCCTAGACTACGTTGTCAGAAGTGGCAAAAATGCAGTTTCAAATTTGCCTATGGCTGTGTCGGAAGTGGTTGAATCAAAAGCCCTAATATCATCATCGTTTGATGAAATTGTACTAAACAGGTTCAACCCCTATCTGAAAATGAGTTACGATAAAATCGCCTCAATAAATGGCATCGACTTGTCTAAAAACCCGAAGAACAAGTTCGCGATTATTTCAAGCGCAATAGCATCAGCACATGATTGTTTTAACATCAATCGGTCAGAAGAATTCCTTAAGGCCGGATTAACAATGAAAACTATAAGAGTTCAAGCCAATGGAATAATCAAAGAGGCAATGTCGTTTGAAAACATTGATTACATTGAAGTGAATGACTGTAGCGAATGGACCGACTCTCGGCTTTATGAACTGTTTTCAAGCAGGTTCCTATTTGTTGTGTTTAAGGAGCAGAACATCGGCAAGGCAGATTATATTCTTGATGATGTGTTTTTTTGGACCATGTCACAATGTGACTTGAATTTTGCCGAAGAATATTGGTCACACATCAAACGGAATGTGCAAGCCTGTCATATCTCTCAGGAATATTGGTGGAAAGCTTCTGATAGAAAAAAATTCCACGTAAGGCCCAAGGCAAGACTTTCTTCCGATTTTGCCATGGCTCCAGATGGGACTAAGGTCAAGAAATATTGTTATTGGTTTAACAACGACTATGTTCGCGGAATAGTTGAAAACCACAAAAAGCAGAAATAATGTTTAAGCATCATATAAAAGTTGTTGAATTATTTGCCGGGGTTGGCGGATTCAGAATCGGGCTTGAAGGAGCCTCTGACGCTTACGATACCATATGGAACAACCAATGGGAGCCTTCTACCACGCAACAGGACGCATCGCTCGTATATAGAGCAAGATTTGGCTCAGCAGGACATTGCAACAAGGACATTAATCTTGTGCCTACGGAAGAAATACCCGACCACGACTTATTGGTGGGCGGTTTCCCTTGTCAGGACTATTCAGTAGCAGCATCATTGAGCAAGTCGGGAGGCATCGAAGGCAAAAAAGGCGTGTTGTGGTGGCAGATTTATCGCATTCTTCTCGAGAAAGGCGAAAAACGACCAAAATATTTGTTTTTTGAAAATGTTGACCGTCTGCTCGGTTCTCCCGCAACCCAACGAGGACGTGACTTTGCTATAATTTTGTCATCTTTGGCCGATTTGGGCTATGTGGTTGAGTGGCGGATTATTAACGCCGCCGACTATGGGATGCCTCAACGTCGCAGGCGAACATATATTGTTGGATATCACGACAAGTCGGTCGTAGCCAAAAAGGTGGAGTCTGAAAGCGACTGGGTTAAATTCGACGGTGTGATGGCACAAGCATTTCCTTTTTTGGAAAGAGAGGGAACAGCTTCTACATTCGACATTGTCGGCTCTGTTAACGAGGTTTCGACATCGTTTAATGTCGGGAAAAAAAACAGTCCGTTTGGGAACGCAGGCATAATGATAAAACGCCATGTTTTTACGGTTGATGCGGATCCTATTTATGAAGGTCCCATCCAGACGTTGGGCGACAACCTTGTCGATGAGGACTTTGTCCCCGACGAATTTTTTATCTCCGACACCGAATTGCCCAAGTGGCAATATGAGAAAGGGTCGAAGAAAATAAAACGGGTTTCAAAAGAGGGATACGAATACATCTACTCCGAGGGAGGTATGGCATTTCCTGACTATCTCGACAAACCGTCCCGAACCATCATCACTGGCGAGGGTGGCACGGCTCCGTCGCGTTTCAAGCACATTGTGGCCACAACTTCAGGCCGTCACCGTCGGCTGATTCCTTTAGAATTGGAGCGCTTAAATATGTTCCCCGACAATCACACATTTCATCCAGCTGTGACCAACGGCCGGCGAGCATTCCTTATGGGCAACGCATTGGTGTGTGGTGTGGTACAGGAAATCGGCAAGAGTTTATATAAGTTAATCTACGATGAGATGCCTGTATCGTCTAGGCCCATCTACCTCCAACGCAACAAGCAGCCTGTTTTATCTCCCGGATTATTTGCCGACGAGGAAACTGAACTTGTAGTTAATAAACCCCGTAAGACATACACCATCGACCCATCAAAACGTCTGCTGGTTGGTTTGGTAAAAGAGGATAATGAAAAATACTTCCTAACAAAAGAGCCTAATAAAATATACTACACCGGTAGTATCGAGGGGTTCCCGTCAACCATAGCACTCAACAAGCTTTTCTATTTCATGCCCTACATCAAAGGCCAAGGAATTCGCGACTTATACTTGATAAAGGTTGTGCGAGTGGGGAGCAAATCTGAATTATATCCCGATGTTACAGACAAAAAAGCTCCCAGACTGGTGTTTGAATTGGAATTTCTTGAAAGTTTGGCTGAATACAAGTCAATACGGTTGAATTTCCAGAGGGCTTTTGCCGACACATTCTTGGGCAAAATACTTGGCTGACCATAAACACGACTATATGGTATTCGCGTTTTCTCTAACCATGTAGTTTAAATCATTATTTCAGGTCAAAAAGACTGTGATGAGGATGGAGAGGGATGTCACGGCCATCAGTATTGATGTCTTGCCGAGGAGCGGGTTGAGGCTTGCGCCGTCGCGGGCGAGGAGCATTCGCCATAGTTTGACGTGGGCGGCGGTGTAAGCGGCGGCGATAGCGAAAACGGGGTATTTCACTAATGCCGCGGCGGTCACTTCGCCAAAAGCTCCGGCAAAAACTGTCGCTATGATTAATGCGGCAGCAAGTCCGCAAAAGAGATAAAGTCCGGCGGCAAAGCGGCGTCCGGCGACCACAGCGAGAGTGTTTTTATTCACGGCGCGGTCGTCGTCGTAGTCGCGATAATTGTTGACTATGAGCACATTCGCGCCCATAAGTCCTACCGCTATCGACATCATTGCCGTAGGCCACGAAAAACCACCGGCCATAACATAATAGGTGAAGTTTACTGGCACGACGCCGAAGAACACCACCACCGCCACTTCGCCGAGCGCATGATGCGAAAGAGGATACGGACCGGCACTGTAGGCGAACACACCCAAAGCCACTGCAATCCCTACAGCTATGAGCCACCAGCCGCCTATCGACGCGATGACTAACCCGACGGCGCAGGCGAGAAGAAGGACAACGACTGTGGCCATGAGCATAGCCCGCGGTGTGATATCGCCCTCGGTCACCCCGCGTCGTGGACCCTCACGTCCGCGACGGTCAAGGCCGCCTACGTAGTCGTAGTATTCATTGGCGAAATTCGACGCTATCTGAGCGAGCACCGCAAAGACGAAACACGTCGCGGCGGTCACTGTCGAGAAATGCCCTGCGGCCACAGCCATGGCAATTCCGGCAAGCACGCCCGCCACCGAAACCGGCAGTGTGCGCAATCGCATCGCCTCTATCCAAACTTTTATCTTTGACATATCTGTTGATGGACGTATCCATAAAAACTTTATGGATTCGAATCCTTGATGCGACGCAAATATACTTATTTTTCCAAAACGAAATTGTTATTTCAAAAATATCGGCATTTTCGACCAATAAATCGGAAAAAATTCCCAATATCGCCGACAATAATTTTGCTTTTTTTGTGAATTACAAAGGCTTTTTGTAACTTTGTGAGTGAAATTTTCCCGTCATGATAAATTTCACACCGCTCGCCCGGCTGCTGTTCAATCGGCGTGTTCGAGCGGCTGAGCGATATGCCACCGAGACCGAGGCCATTCAACGCCGACAATTAGCTGCGATGGTCAACGCCGCACATTCGACACTGTGGGGCGAGCAACACCATTTTTCCTCAATAACATCCTACGAAGACTTCTCAAAGCAAGTAGCCATAACGCCCTACGAGGACATTCGCCCGCTTGTCAACCGAATGATTGACGGCGAACGCGACATCCTTTGGCGCGGAAAAGTCGCGCACTTCGCCCAGTCGTCGGGAACTTCCGACGGCAAGAGCAAATACATCCCCATCACCCGCGAGTCGTTCAGACACTGCCACTATCAGGGAGCCACGGATGTCGTCGCCCACTACCTCCACAATTATCCCGACAGCCGAATTTTCGCCGGAAAAGGCTTCATCCTCGGCGGAAGCTACGCCAATGAGTTGACCCTCAGGAAAGGAGTAGTGGTGGGTGATTTGTCGGCAAATCTCATCGACAACATCAACCCATTGGTGAACCTTGTCCGAGTTCCCGACAAGCGCATAGCCCTCATGGAGGACTGGGAGAAGAAACTTCCCGCGCTCATCGAGGCGTCGGTGGGCGAGAATGTCACGAATTTGTCGGGCGTGCCGTCGTGGTTTCTGACGGTGCTGAAAGGTGCGCTTGAGCGCACCGGCGCAGCAAACATTCATGAAATTTGGCCTAACTTGGAGGTGTTTTTCCACGGAGGCATTTCCTTTGAGCCATATCGCGAACAATACCGCCGCATCACCGACCCGCGGATGCGTTATGTCGAAACCTACAACGCCTCGGAGGGCTTCTTCGCCCTTCAGAACGATCCCGCCGACCGCGCCATGCTGCTTCTCATCGATGTCGGCGTGTTCTATGAGTTCCTTCCTCTCGACCAGGTTGACGTGCCCGAAGCCCGACCGCTGCCTATTTGGGAGGTTGAACAAGGCAAAACTTATGCCCTCATCATCACCGCCTGCAATGGCCTGTGGCGCTACCCTATCGGCGACACCGTGCGCATCGAAAGCGTCAACCCTGTAAAAATCACCATCGCCGGCCGAACGAAGCATTTCATCAACGCGTTCGGCGAGGAATTGATGGTGCATAACGCCGACGCCGCCATCGCCAAAGCCTGCGCCGAACTGGACTGCGACGTGGCAAACTATACGGCCGCTCCCGTCTATGCCGGCGACCGTAGCCGCGGACGGCACGAATGGCTCATCGAGTTCAACCGTCGCCCCGCCGACATCGAGGTTTTCGCCGAACGTCTCGACTCGCTCCTTCAGCAGGAGAACTCCGACTACCAGGCAAAACGCTTCAAGGGAATATTCCTCGACCGGCTTTCCATCGTCGAGGCTCCAAACGGGCTTTTCGACCGCTGGCTCGCTTCGACAGGCAAACTCGGAGGCCAACGGAAGGTGCCGCGCCTTTGCAACTCCCGACAATTCATCGACCCGATGCTCCGTCTTATTGACAACAAACAAAATAAATGATACGCGAATGAAATTCAGATTATCTCTTTTAACAGCATTGTCCTTCGCCGCGCTTTCGCTCGGTGCGGCACCGCGCTATGTGTTCTACTTCATTGGCGACGGAATGGGAATGGGCCATGTCACCACTGCCCAAACATATTTCCGTGATGTGCTGAAAACCGACAAGCCGCCATTGATGATGAGTTTTCCCGTGGCGGGAATTGCCACCACCTACTCGGCTTCGTCGCCCGTGACCGACTCTGCCGCTGCCGGAACAGCCCTCTCCACCGGCCACAAAACAAAAAACGGCATGATTGGCATGACTCCCGACACCACTGCCGTTTATTCCATCACACGCGACCTGCTCCGCGAAGGCTACGGACTGGGAATCGTCACTAACGTCGCCCCCGACGACGCCACCCCTGCCGCATTCTACGCAAATGTCGAATCCCGCAAAATGTTTTACGAAATCGACTGCCAAGCCGCCGAATATCCAATCGACTTCCTCGCCGGAGCATCGCTCCGCGGAGCCAAAGACAAAGGGGGAAAACCCACCGACGTCATCGACCGGTTCAAAAAGAATCATGTCACCGTCACACGCGACCTCAACGCGGCCCGCGACTGCAAAGGACGTGTGGTTCTTCTTGGCAACGATGACATTAACCTCAACGACAACGATCTCGGATTCGCCATCGACTCCATAGCCGGCAACCCCACTCTGCCGCAAATCACCGAAGCATGTCTCGATAAACTCGCCCGCGACCACGACAAGTTCTTCATGATGGTGGAGGGCGGCAATATTGACCACGCCGCCCACGCCAACGACGGTGCGGCGGTGATCATGGGAATCATCGAGTTCAATAAAGCAATCGAAGTGGCCTACAAATTCTATCTCGCCCATCCCGACGAGACGCTCATCGTCATCACTGCCGACCACGACACGGGCGGAATGGCTCTCTCCGGCGGCTACTCCGCCGATAATAACGACCTCTCGAAAATCAACTGCCAACGCATCTCGAAGGACCGGTTCACCGACGAAATGAAAGCCAAGATAAAAGACCCCAATTATGCTTTCCCTTCATGGAAGGACTATCGCAAAAATCTCGAACGCGACTTCGGTCTTGACCGAGCGTTTACCCTAACTCCTGAGCAGGAAGCCGATCTCCAAAAGAGTTACGAACAAGTGGCGGGACGCAACGACGTCGGAGAAAAAGGTCTCTACAACACATTCGACACTTTCACCCGCGAGCTTTATCGTCTGTTCGACCTCTCCTGCGGCATCAAATGGATTTCGGGAAGTCACTCCGGCAACCCCGTGCCTGTGTATGCGGTAGGAGTCGGCGCCGAACAGTTCTCATCGCTTAACAACAACACCGACATCCCGCGCAAAATTCTCAAAGCAGGAGCCGGGAATTAGAAATTAGAATTTTTTTTCGATTGTTCGAGCATTCGAATGCTCAATTACTCGATAAACTCTAAACTCTCAACTTTAAACTTTCAACTCTCAACTTTATAACATGACAATTGTAAATTTCGCCGAAAAGCCGTCGCTCATCAGCCAGTATATGATGGAGCTGCGCGACATTAACGTCCAGAAGGACATGCTACGCTTCCGCACCAACCTCGAGCGCGTAGGGCAAATCATGGCTTACGAAATCAGCCGCACTCTAAACTACAAAAAAGTGGAAGTGACCACTCCCCTGGCGAAGGCCATGTGCGACGTGGTGGAAACCCCTGTTGTGCTTGGCACAATTTTCCGCGCCGGAATGCCTTTCCACCAGGGATTCCTAAAATTCTTCGACCACGCCGAGAACGCTTTCGTATCGGCCTACCGAAAGTATAAAGAGAAGGACACTTTCGACATCCACATCGAATACCTCGCGTCGCCGCTTCTTGAAGGCAAGACCCTCATTCTCGCCGACCCGATGCTCGCAACAGGCGCTTCGATGGAATTGGCCTACCGAGCACTCCTCACCAAAGGCGAACCCGCTCATGTCCATATCGCCTCGGTAATAGCCTCGCAACAGGCCGTCGATTACATCAAAGCCCATTTCCCCGAAAACACCTCTGTGTGGATCGGTGCCGTTGACCCCGAAATCAACGCCCACTCCTACATCGTGCCGGGTCTCGGCGACGCCGGCGACCTCTCATTCGGCGAAAAAGAATAGCCTCGGCAGGGCTGTTACGCCCTTAGCCAGTCAAAAACCGCCGCTCACGACGGGCTTAACAGGTCCGCCAGTCGGCGTTTTTTTTCATCCGCCACCATGCCGTGCCGGCACGCGACGCCGCTCGCCGTCTGACTTGCTCCGCTCCCGCCTTTCCTGACCGACCGTCGCAATGGCCATGACCTTGCTTCATTTTGATTTGGCAATTATCTGCACCCCTGATTTCCGCACTTTTTGGTTTCTAAAAAAACGCTTAATTTTCAATCACTTGTTTGATATGATGAGGAATAGGTGCGTAATTGTAAATGGCATTGCACTGTGAAAATAGCGTCGAACGCACAAAAGTGCAAGCATTCATCGTGTGTCTCATTGCACTAAGTTCGTTGGATTTTTGTGCAAATTTACACATTTTTCGTTGGAACTTTGTGCGAAATCACACATTTTTCTAACCATTAACAATATTTTAAGGGGCTTTCTATAAATTCCCCGTTCAAAAAGACATCAAACTAAACAGCAACAATAATGAACTCTTTCGTAAATTCAGGAATATATT
>CADBML010000188.1 GCA_902795825.1 uncultured Bacteroidales bacterium | reverse complement strand
GAAATAATCGCGGTGATAGTTTAGCGGACGTCGCCCGCAGGGCGGTGCGCGATGGCGAAGCCAAAACTACTCAACGCAATTAGGAATGAGAAATGAGAATTTGGAAATTAAGCATTAAGAATTATGCATTGAATTAAGCATTATGAATTAAGCATTATGCATTATGCATTATGCATTGAATTAAGCATTAGTTGTACGCTTTCAGGCGCATGAGCATTTCGTCGAAATCCACTTTGTGGGCATCGAATTCGGGCCCGTCAACGCATACGAAGCGGGTGCGCCCATCGACGGTGACGCGGCAAGCGCCGCACATTCCAGTGCCGTCAACCATGATGGTGTTGAGCGAGCAGATGGTGGGGATTTCGTACTTTTTGGTGAGCAGAGCCACGAATTTCATCATAATGGCAGGCCCGATTGTGACAACTTCGTCAACCTTTTCGCGGAGGATTACCTCCTCCACTCCGTTGGTGACGAGACCTTGTTTGCCGTAGCTGCCATCGTCGGTCATAATGATGACCTCGTCGGCGGCCTCACGCATTTCGCGTTCAAGGATGATGAGGTCCTTCGTGCGTGCGGCGAGGACTACGATTGTGCGATTTCCCGCTTCTTTCATGCCCCTGACAATGGGGAGCAGTGGAGCCACACCCACGCCGCCACCGCAGCAAATGACGGTGCCGCGACGCTGGATGTCGGTGGCGCGTCCGAGCGGACCGACCACATCGGCGAGATAGTCGCCAGGGTTGAGGGCGCAGATTTTGCGTGTCGAAACGCCTATTGCCTGCACTACAAGCGTGATGGTGCCTTTCGCCGTGTCGGCATCGGCAATGGTGAGAGGAATGCGTTCGCCCTTTTCGTCGGCGATGACGATGACGAAGTGTCCCGGGCGGCGCGATTTGGCAATCATCGGGGCTTCAACCACCAATTTTACCACATTCTCCGAAAAAAACTCTTTTTCTACGATTTTGTTCATTATCGTTTGCTAATACTATTGTCAATTGATGAATACAAAATTATACAAAAAATACGATATTTTACACCTGAAGGCTAAAAAAGACGGTAATGGCTGCCATAATTCCGTCTCGGAGCAGTCACAGCAGCCCGTTGTTGAGTAGAATCCGGTCTATTTCGCGTGCCATTGTCCAGCGGTCGAGGTCGTTGCGGTTTTCGAGCACCACAATCACCACTTTTTTGTCGGGATATTTTGCGAGGTAGGCTTGAAAACCGCCGTTGTCGCCAGTGTGATACACTTTCTTGGGAAATCCTGGCGTGCGGTCGATGAAGAAACCGTAGCCGTAGGATGTGTGCGGGCGGTTTTGGTAGCCCGACCACGGGCTTCCGCTGACGCGGGTGTGGGGATGATATGCGGCTTCACGTGTGGCTTCGCCGACGATAAGGTTGTCGCGAAGGCCTTGTTCCCATCGCAGTAAGTCGCGCGGCGTGGAATAAATCCCGCCGTCGGGGCGCGTGGCGAAGAATGTTTCCTGTCCGTATTCAAAAATTTCCCATTTGCCTTTGTCGTTCTGGACATAGCCGTGCGCCACATTGTCGGGCATCCCGTCGGGGTTGAAATAGCAAGTGGAGGTCATCCCGAGCGGGTCGAAGATGTTACGTTGCTGATATTCAACAAACGGTAGGCCTGTGGCTTGCTCGATTATTCTCGCAACAAGAATAAATGTGGGGTTGATGTAATCGTAGGCGGTACCGGGAGTGAATTTCAACGAGTCGAGTGTGTTGAAATATAGCGCGGAAGTGGAATCGGTGGCGAAAATCATGTCGTGGCGGTTGTGGCGCGGACGGGTGTCGGGGATTCCTGACGATTGGCTCATCAAGTGGCTTACCTTCACTTGCTTCCAGATTTCCGACTTATATTTGGGGAAATACTTGTCGATAGTGGCGTTGATGTCGATTTGACCTTTTTCGGCAAGGCGCAGCGCCCCAATGGTGGTGAACTGCTTGCTGATGGAGGCGATATTAAACGGCGTGGAAGCGTCGATTTTGCGTTTTTGCTTTATGTCGGCCATGCCGAACTGACGCTCGTAGATGACGGAGTCGCCCGCGGCTATTACGACAGACGCTCCTGGCTCTTTTGCGTTAGGGTAGCGGACTTCGAACAGCGAGTCGAGGCTATGTTTAAGCCCATTGCTACCGCCGGCGAAAGCGGTGGCACCCGCCGCTATCACCGTCAAAACTAATAACACGATTTTTTTCATACCACAAAATTAGCAATTTAGCGTCATCTATGCAAATTGCCGCCGTCAAAAACCTGTGTCATCAATAACGCTTATGCCCAATTTGGAATTGCTCGTGTCAGCCCCCAAAAGTTATCGGTACACCAAAAGCGAACGGTGTCGCAAGTGGTTGAAAAAAACTCTTGCGACACCGCTCATTCGGCGGCTTTCCCTAGCGGGGAAGTCTGAACTTTATCTTGCGATTGCTTTCGAGGCTCGGATGGTGCCGTCGCTCATTGTGGCGACTCGAATTACCACTTGTCCTGCTGCGGGAGCGCTGATGCGCTGGCCCTGCAGGTTATAGAAGGCTGTTGACACCACTGTGGCATTTCCGTTGTCGTTGGCTACGACTTCCACGCCGTCGGGAGCGTTGGCGTAAACGGCGTCGAGACGGTTGATCTCAAGGTGATAGGTGTCTGACGTGTTGCCGTTGAATATGAACGCCAGAGAGTTGAACTTGATGGGGTAGATGCCGATGTCGGTGGGGTCGGCAAATTCGTCGGTATTGAGGCCGAACTGACGGGGTTCGTCAGTGCCGTAGTCCTTGATGGCGCTCTTGACGGCACGTCCGTTGGCGGGCGTGTTGGAGAAGGTAATCGATGTGATGTCGCAGTTGCCGGGATTCATAATCACACGGTAGCCGTCGGGCAAACTCCAAAGGACCTTTTCGTGGGTGAGGGTGATTGACGGTCCGCGGGTGGAGGAAATTCCGAAGTCGAGAGCGAAACCGCCGTCGTCGAGGTTGGTGATGACGAGGTCCTTGATATACGACTTTGAAATCTTGATTCCCGCCACATCGACGCCTTCAAACAATGGCACGAAGCGTGTCGTGGGGCACTGGACATCGACATTGACTGTGCCGGAGAAACCTTCGACCGAGCCGGTGACGGTGGTGGAGCCGTCTTTGACGCCGCGGAGCGTGCCTGTTTCGGAAATGGTGGCGACGCTGCTGTCGCCCGAAGTCCATGCGAATGCTTCGGCGCTCACGGGCATATATTCGCCATTGACGATTGAGCGGAGTTCGACATCCCAAGAGCGGTAATTGTCGATAACGACTTTATCGTATTTAAGTTCTGTGGGGCTTGAAGCGTCCACGCGTGCGGGAATGGCGGCGGTCAAGCCGTTGTAGGTGGCCGTTATGGCTTTGTAGCCATCGCCGTTGCCGAAGAATGTTTTGCCGTCGTTGATGATTTCGCCCAAAGAGGTGTCGCACGACAGAGAATAGTCCTTCACATCGGTATCGACGAGAACACCGTATTTGTTATATCCGTAAATTACGGGAGTGTACAGACCGAATTTCGGGAGAACGATGTCGCGTCCGTAGTCGGCGAATTCAATTGATGTGATGGTTTTGTCGTTGACGTTTTCTCCTTCGATGGTGGCGAAGAAGGCGTCGCCCACTCCGCGTTCGTTGCCGTCGGAGCATTTGTTGCGCACGCCGAGTGCGGAGGTATAGAGCGTCGAGGAACCGCCGCCATCGACGTTGGTGGCTTCGTAGGCGTGGGCAAAGCGCATGATGTCGGCGAGCTGCGATGTGCGCACACCGTTAGAGATTGACGAGCGGCCATCGACTACCATCATGATAATGGAGTCGTTCGTGACGGAATGTCCGAGGCAAGTGCGTGGGTGGAGCGCTGAAGCGTCGCCACGCTCGCCTTCGGTGTCGAGAGTTTGGCCTTCTCCCACGTTTTTCGGGTTGCCCGAAACGATTGAGTAAGGCACGACGGATTTGCCGTTGACGAGGCAGATTGAATTGAATTCGACGATGTCGCCGGCTTTGAGCCCGCCCACGAAGTCGCGGGCGCCGATGTTGCCGCCGGAGGTGTTGGTGCCGCGGCCGTGGATGACGAAGCCGTTGGAGGGGATTGTCATGTCGCCGGCGTTGGAGGGCGTGCCGGTCACTTCGAAGCGGAACGTGTGCCCGAGGAGGAACTCATCGCCATCGACGAGGCGGGCGGTGACTTCCTGGCAGTACTCGGCGGAGTCGGTCACTTGGTTGGTCGAGCCCCAATAGCGTGGGGTGTAGATGGTGATGCCGTTGTTGGGCGAAGCCACGTTCACGCCTTTGAAGAGACATGCTTTGTCGCCGCAAGTGGCTGTCGAGGTGTAGTAGTTGATGCGGCCTACGTGGACCACGCCGTCAGTATCGACTGTGAACTGATATTGCGAGTTCGA
Source organism: uncultured Bacteroidales bacterium (assembly GCA_902795825.1). GTDB lineage: Bacteria > Bacteroidota > Bacteroidia > Bacteroidales > Muribaculaceae > RUG14106. Next base: position 674 of record CADBML010000188.1, on the reverse strand, counting down.
AGTTTTGTAGGGTTCGCCCTGGACGGTACAGGAAGTCGTGGGCGTTCCCACTTTCGACGAGCCGTTTGTGGCGTTGCCCGAAGTGGTGAAGAAGTCGCCGTTTGTCCCCGCGAAATAGAGTTTGTTAGCAGTGGAGTGGGATTTGGCCATCGAACTGGTGGTGGCTGTCCCTGCCACTTTGTCCTTGGCGCACACTGCTTCGAATTTCAAGCCGCTTACGCGCTTATCTACGGTGAGGTAGAACACTTGGAGGATTTTCGTGCCTGACGTGAGTTCGAGGTGGGTTTGAGTGGTGCCGGGCCCCACTTTAGCGTGATAGAGCGTGTCGACGTCGTAGGTGACATCGAGCACTTTGACGGTCGTGCCCTTAGCGTTGGCAACGACTACAGCTAGGAAAAGCGCTGCAATAAGGAGTAAAGTTTTTCTCATGATATATATGTTTAAATTGTATTCTGCCACAAAGATAACAATAATTTTGAAAATTAGACTAGAAAGAAATAAAAATCTCTAAAGAGTTTCATTCAATGCATTATTCATAATGCATAATGCTTATTTCATAATGCATAATTTCCAAATTCTCATTTCTCATTGGGTCGAGTGCCGATGGCTTCGCCACCGCGGGCTGCCTTTCAGGCAACACTCGCTTCGGCATCTCCCCGAGCCACTACGTGGGT
>CADBML010000187.1 GCA_902795825.1 uncultured Bacteroidales bacterium | reverse complement strand
TTGCGACCGAGTGACTGCCAGCCAGATGCAAATATAATCCTGAATTTACGAAAGAGTTCATTATTGTTACTATTCGTTATGAAATCTATTGAACGTGGAATTAATAGAAAGCCACTTTACTTGAAGGTTATGAAATTAAATTGTCACCCGCCGCGTCACCGTGCCCGCCTTGACGATGTAAATTCCTTTCGATTCGAGGCGGAAACGGAACGTGCCGGCCGAAATCTTCTCTTGCCTGATTAGCTGGCCGAGAATGGAAAACACCTTGATTTCGACAGGGCGGGTGGTGTTGACATAGATGTAGCCGTTACGCGACGTGATCACCACCTCCTCGGCATCGGCACGCTCCACCTGGGGCGGCTGAGGAGTCTTCACCTCCTCCCACGACGGCGAGGCGGCAACTGCCTGAAGAAAGGCTGCCGCAAAGAGGGCAAGCAATATCGTGCGCATACGACTCATCTTTGTCATTTTCGTTTGATTTCTCAAAATTAGAAAATATTTTTGTTTCTAGCAAAAATAAACGGTTTTTTGGACAATAATTAACAAAATTTGCCGTTACTGTGATTTCTTTTTAACCGAAATTTTGAAATCACACGGCAAATGCCTACATTTGCGTGTGGCAAAAAGCCGCACAAAGCAGACATGAATACCGACAACATTATCATCACCGTGGGCCGCCAATTCGGCAGCGGCGGACGGGAACTCGGACGCCGACTTGCCGCCGCTTTCGGCTTCTCTTACTACGACCGCGAGCTTCTCCACGAAGCCGCACGCCAAATGGGCGTAAGCGCCGACCTGTTTGAATCGCACGACGAGAAAGCCCCGTCGTTTTTCTCCGGACTGTTCCCCACCAGCTTCGGCTACGGCTCAATGACCGGCTACGGAGCCACCGGCATCGGCAAGTCGGAAGCCATCTACGAAATGCAGACGGAAGTGATCCGCACTATCGCCCAAAAAGAGTCGGCGGTGATTGTGGGACGAACGGCCGACTATGCCCTGAGGAATTTCCCGCGCTGCGTCAACATTTTCGTAAGCGCACCCGAAGACGCCTGCGTGCGCCGCATCATGGAGCGAGGCGAATTCGCTTCCGAAGCCGAGGCACGCACCGCCTGCCGCAAACACAACAAACTGCGCGCTTCTTATTACAATTTCTACACCGATAAAACATGGGGAGCCGCCGAGAGCTACGACATTTGCCTCGACTCGTCGCACCTCTCGATGGACGACATGGTCGATATCATCAAGCTATACGTCGGCCGGCGCTTCGGCGTTTGACACGATGATGTGGGGCCGCTATTCGTTGTCGGCTTCAATAGCCTCCACCTCTATCACATTGCCCGAAGCTATCGCCGAGTTTATCTGCTTTTCAATATTGCGGCGCGCAAAGTAGCCTATGATGCCGTTGACGCCCGCGGCAGTCAACGCCACGCCAGTGACAATCGACACATACGACTCGATGCTCTCAATCGAAACCACCGCCAACGTCACGCCGGCGGCGACGGTAAGAAATGGGATGAGATAAAACCATCCCGACAACTTGACCGTGCGGCGCAGAATAAGAAGCAGGATTAACTGCTGCAACCCAGCGACAACGAGCAGGAACGCGAAAACATAGCGCATGAAATCGACAAACACTCCCGCCGCAAGCACCATCATCAGACCGAAACAGGCACATCCCGCACAGACCACGAGGGTGAGAATCTTCATCTTCTTGCTCTCCGCCGGCTCCGCTTTGTGCGAGAAAGCGTAAACGCCCACGATTATGCTCGGAACGGCAAGAGCCACGCCAATGATGCGGATTATCGTCTGCAAAAGGTCGGCCGACTGGTTGAACACAATCAACAAAACACCGGCCACTAAGGCGCAGACATAGATGAATATGGTTTTCTTTGTCGTCATTGCGGTAGATTTTATTCGAGGTTAAGATATTTGGCGAATGATTTAGGGAATTTGACATTATCGAGATTGGCGGCATCGGCAAAAAGAGGAGCTATTTCGGAATCGTCGAATCCGGCGATGCCGCAACCTATTCGTGTCACGAGAAATGTGAGCTCGGGGTGCTCCTTTGCGTAAGCCACAAATTTATCGACATAGGGTTTTATCGTCTCGACGCCGCCCTGCATCGTGGGAATGGCGTAAGACTGGCCATAGTGGCCGTCACCCTTGCCCCACACCGCGCCGAACCTTTTGTGGGCCGCGCGAGCAGCACCGCCACCATGCATTCCCGAAAGATTGCTTCCGAAGACGAACACCTCGTTCTCTTTCAGCGCATTGATAAAGTCAGGCGAAAAACGCGAATCCGACGAGGCCCCCACAGGCTCGAGCTGACCCACGGGCCTGACAAGTGGCTTGTGCTGACTGGCCGACGTTGCAGCTTTATTGTCGTCGGCTTTCTTTTTTTTCCTAAAACGATCAAAAAATCCCATAACGCATCATGTTTTTTATTGTGCAATTTAGAAATCCCCTCGGGGATTTCTGTAAATTGCCTTTCAGAAAATTCAGAGAGGATATTTGGAAGATACTTGGCGGGAACGAGGGAGCAATGCGGGCATTGTGACCGAATGACAGCCAAGTAGATCCGAATATAATCCTGAATTTACGAAAGAGTTCATATTGTTGCCGTTTAGTTTGACTTCTTTTTTAACGGGGAATTTTTAGAAAGCCCCTAAAATTTTCGGTCAATTATCTGAAAAAAATAAACAGTTTCTTACTATCCTCTGCAAATATAGGCAAAAACTGTGA
>CADBML010000186.1 GCA_902795825.1 uncultured Bacteroidales bacterium | reverse complement strand
CCGACCAGACGGCTGTCGCAGCCATCAAGATTGCCAACGGTGCGCAGGATGTCAGCGCAAGCGCCGCTTCGCCCACCGTGTCTGTTGTCATGGGCACTTCTACTTTGGCTCAGCCGATGTTCCGGACTGTTGACGAAATTGAATCTTGGGTCGATCCCTCGACAGCGTTCTATTCACGTCAACGCTCCGACAAGAAGCTCTTCTCGTGGCTCGATGACGGCTCTGAACAATACGCCATCGACAACGACTTCGGCGCAGGCGGCAACGAAGGCTTCGATGTGTTCACCATCGGTGAAGATCTATATGGTGTCGTGTCAATGGCCCGCACGTCTGAGTTCACCCTCCGCAACATCACTAAAGCTGCGGAAGTTGAACACGCCGGTTCCGCGTCCGACGCCGTCAACCATCAGTTCCGCGCCTACACTGTCCGCAAGGAAAGCGACGGCGCTTGGGGCATCTACGTCTGGAATGCCGGATTCTCCGCCGAATACTACACCTACGGCACTGAAGGCGTCAACACCATCGGAAACGACGCAGTCGAAGTTGCCGCCACTTACTACAACCTCCAAGGCGTTCGCGTCGTTAACCCGTCGGCTGGCCAAATCTACATCCGTGTGGCCAACCTCTCCGACGGCACTGTCCGCGCATCCAAGGTCGTTGTCAAGTAACGATAGGCGTTAGCAAATCCCTCAAAAAAGGCACCGTTCATTTCGAGCGGTGCTTTTTTTGTCCAACAACTATGGCGGCGTAAAAACGGAGAAATATAGCGAAAATCCCGACGATGGAGGTCAAAATCGCAATAAAAAAGCGAGATCCCGACCGAATCGCCAAGTGTCAACTCCGACACCGACCGTTAATGCCGACTCCGACCGAATCGCCAAGTGTCAACTCCGGCATCGACAGAAGATGCCGACTCCGACCCTGATTATCAGGCGCAGAACCGCGCCGCAGTAATCTCTGTAAGCCAAATCCATATCCCCCACGTTCTGCTGCTTCCGACGGCAACTTGCCTGTAATTTCGCCTGTAATTTCGCCGGTTTTCGTCGGTTAGCGATTTTTTTTGAAAAACTTTGGTGAATATGAAAATTATTTAATAACTTTGAAGCCCGATACCATCCTAATGACCAAAATTTTTTAGTTAACCTATTTAATAACCATCAAAAAAGTGATTCACATGAAGAAACTACTGTTTTCAGTAATCTCGATGTGCGCTGCTGTGGTCTGCTCGGCTCAGTTGCTGACAGTCGATAGCCCGGTGAAAGTCGCCACAGGCGATTTGCTGCCGTGCAAGGCTGTCCTCAGCCCCGACGGAACGAAAGTCCTCGTTGACGACAACGTCAAAGCAGGCTTGTCGATTATCGACCTCGCCACATCGGAGGTGAAGCAGGTGTCGCCCACGGGCTACTCCTACGAAATGCGCTTCACCGGCGACGGCAATCAGGTTGCTTTCCGTGAGAACACGATGAAAGGTCATCTCCGCTATCAGTCGGCGAAGACGGTCGATCTCACCACGGGAGCCACCAAAGAGCTTGTCGCCCCGACGCGCGACCTTAACGCACTGAGCGTTGAGGGCAACAATGTGGTTGCTGTCGAAAAGGGCAAACTTAAAGGGGTGAAGACCACCACGATGCCTGTCGTTTCGATCAACCGCGGTGCTCTCTACATCACCGTTAACGGCAAAACCACCAATCTGTCGCCCAACGGCGTGCAAGGCGAAAGCTATCTTTGGCCATCCGTAAGCCCCGACGGCAAGCACATCGTTTACTATCGTGCTGCCTACGGATGCTACGTTTGCGACATCGATGGCAAGAACCCTGTCCGCATCGGCACTATCCGCGCCCCGCAATGGATTGACAACTCCACCATCATCGGCATGGTTGACAACTACACCGGCTCGGAATCCTACCTTATCGCCTCGAACCTCGACGGCTCGCTGAAACAACGCCTCACCGACGACTCTGTCGTGGCAATGTACCCGTCAGTCGCTGCCGGACGCATCGCGTTCACTACCCCCGCAGGCGAACTCTACACAATCAACATTAAGTAACCAAAAGCGCTTTTAGATTATGAAAAAATTATTCACAATTCTGACAATGGCGCTTTTATTCAGCGCCTCCATGTGGGCAAAAGAGGCTGACCAAATCCGAATCTACCTCAACCCGGGTCACGGCTCTTGGACTGCCAACGACCGCCCGATGGGCACTATGAAGCATGGCGACGTCAAAGTCGACGAAGAAGACTCCGACACTGCCAACTTCTACGAAACGAACACAAACCTCCAAAAAGCGTTCTCGTTCCTCAACGAAATGGTGAAGAAGGGTATTAAATACGACCCGACTCTCAACCAACCCACTGAAGAGGAACTCGCTCTTGGCGAAAAAGGAATCCGCCGTCGCGGTGCCGCGCTCGACATGAACAACAACATCGTCATGAGCCACGTGCACGCAGGGCCATACCCCACAATCAAAATGGGCGGCGACCCCGAACTTGCAGAAGCTTTTAACCGCTCGTTGGCGGAAATCTCCCTTGAAGTCGATGCCAACAACTTCGACTACTTCATCTCAATCCACTCCAATGCCGCCACTGATGGCACTTCCACCAACTACCCGCTCGTGCTCTATCGCGGCAGCGATGCCGAAGAACAAGTTCCCGGTTCGAAGGCTCTCGCTCAAGACGTCTGGCCCGAAGCTTGGAGAGACCAGCACGCCCAGTGGACGTATTACGCTGAAAACAACCCGAACATCCGCGGCGACTGGTCGTTCTACGGCAGCCACTCCGTGGGCGTGAACGATGCCGACGGTTATCTTGGTGTGCTGAAACACCACGCCGTGGGCTTCCTCATTGAAGGCTATTTCCACACCTATCAGCCCGCACGCCACCGCTATATGAACGACGACGTGGCTCATCAGGAAGGCATCCGCTACGCTCGCGGTTTCGCCAAACATCTCGGCTTGCCGCTCGACGAAGTGGGCTACATCTATGGTGTTGTCCGCAACGGCCACGAGGTCATTAACGAAAAGTACTACAAGCCCAACGGTGCCACTATCGACAAGTTCTATCCCATCAACGACCTCACCGTCACCCTCAAAAAAGACGGTGAAACAGTCGCTACTTACACCACCGACGATGAGTTCAATGGCGCTTACGTGTTCGGCCCGCTCGAACCAGGCACTTATAACGTCTCATATTCTCATCCCGACTTCAAAGACGGTGTGTTTGTAACCGAAAAGGGTAAAGTCATCGAAGGCAAGACGGAAGACGAAATCGTCGTTACCGCAAACGCCACTTCGTTCCTCACTCCGCTTCTCGAACGCACCGACTACGTGCCTCCGACGGAAGAACCCGAACTCTATCCCGACCCCGTTGGCAAGGGTGGTGTCGCCGCTGCTCCTCGTTACAATCTCAAACCGAGATTCGAGGACGTGGCCATCGAAAACCTCGCCGGCACTACCGTACGCCGCACTATCCAACGTGGCGAAAAGGTGTTCATCCTCGCTGAAGACGCCGACAACAAGCCTGTCATCGATGTTTACAACACCAAGACCGGCGAAGTCACCCCGATTAGCGTCGAAGGAGCAGATGCCAACAACATCTCCACAACCTATTTGACTCTCTCCGACATCCAAGTCACTGCCGATGGCGTTCTTATCGCCATCAACAAGGAGAAGACTCAATACAACGACTCCTACGTTGACACAGGCGAAACTCGCGGTAGTCTTCGCGTTTACAAGTGGGAAAAAGATGCCGAAACTGGTCTGCCCACAGGCAATCCCGCTTTGTGGCTTGAAACAAACGCAAGCGCCGTCTCCGGCAACTTCTACCGCGCAATCACCGGCGAAACATTCGCCTACTCCGGCACATCGGAAGATGGTGTTCTCACCGTATCAGCACTTACCGCCTCAGGCGTGAAGATTCGTAATGCCGCGATTAATGTTGCCGCCGGCACTCTTGCAGGCACAAGCTACTATCGTCCCGACGGAAACAACACCACCATCATGACTTCCAGCAACTTGGGAGATAACTACAACTTCATTGTCTCGCCAATGAATGAGGACAATATGGTGGTCAACTCCGACAACAACGCTCCGCTGGAATTCCCGCTCGTTTCGTCAGCCCTCGACACTCCCATCACCTCTACTGGTAACGTAAGTGCCGAGTATGGTTCATCATTCTTCAAATATGGCAACACAGCCTATATGGCATCTCCTGCCGCCGATGGTCTGAAACTCTACAACATCAACGACGGTATCGACAAAGCCAAAGAAGTTGAACTTGGCATCGCAACGGCTGCAGCACCCGAACCCGAACCCACCGCTGTCCGCAAGGCTGATGCCGCCGCCTCGACTTTCGCAACAGGCGCTGGTATCGCTGTTAAGAATACCGACGACGAAGTTATCGGCGGTAACCTCGAACTCGTCATGCTCCGTGGCGACAAGATTTCGGTTTACACCACCGAAGACGAAGAGCAACCCGTATTCTACAACTCGTATGCTTACGACCTCCAAGCCAATCTTGACTTAGACGCTAAACTCTTCTCTGGCTCGTTCAAACTCTTGAAGCAGGCTCCCGCGACTGTTCAGATTCTCGACCCGAACACCAACGAGGTGCTCAAAGAAGTCGAACCTGTCATGGACGGCGTCAACGGCACGTTCTCGGTTTCAACTGCCGAAGCTCCCGCAGGTCAGTCGTTCACTTGGGCCGTTAAGGTAGAAAACGAAGGCGTTCCCGCCCTCGCTAAGGTTGAATCAGGCATCACCCCGTCGGCTCGCGGTATCGCTATCGATAACGATCCTGCCAGCCCGTACTTCGGCCATGCAGTCGTCACCAATCCTTACGCAGGCGCTAACAACCACGTGCTCTACGCTCTTACTCCCGACCACCAGTCGTCAACCCACACTCTTGGTCAGTGGAACGCTTCCAACACCGCTTCGCCTCACCGCGTCAACATCAACCCCAACAACCACAAGGCTTACGTGGCCGACTGGAGCGACGCTCACGCAGGTGTATGGATTTTCGACCCCGCTAATCCCGATGCCGAAATGGTTCAGATGTTCGAAGGCACGAAGGGCTCCGGCGGTGAATACACCTACGAAGGCACCATCATCGGTGGTGGCGGCACAGGCGGCGCATTCTGGGGAACTGGAGCCGACACTCGCTACTACTACTTCTCGGAGGATTGCCCGACATCGAACAACTCCAACGTCCTCGTACGCTACGACATCGGCGAAAACGAACGCGTCAACTTCGCACCGAACGCTATCTACAACAACATCTCCGGCTCCAGCTATATGCTCAACACCGACGTTAACGTTGTGGCCGCTTCTAACGGCGTGTTCGTCTCGCAAAACCGTACGTCCGACCAGAACACCACCGGTGTTCCCGCATTCGTTTATGCAAACCTCGATGGTGAAGTTCTCTTCAATTCAGGTAATGAAGACCTCATGGGCAACGACCTCCTTTCGGGTATCGCCCGTGGCGGTTTGGCAATCTCTGCCGACGAAAAGACTTTCGCTGTCAGCGACGCAGCTGGCGTAGTCAAAATCTTCGACGTGGCTTGGAATGAAAATGTTCCTTCGTTCACCTTGAAGGCAGAAAAGGCTTATGGCTCAGTCAACCACCAGATGGCATTCGACTATGCCGGCAACCTCCTTCTTGCCAACCAAGGCAACGGCGTATCATTCTTCGCTGTTCCTTGCGACGCTAACGAAGTCGTTACTCCCGCTTGCAAGAACTTCACCCTCGGCGAACAGGCCAAACTCTACATCCTCGGTGAAGTTGGTGAAAACGGCTGGGCTCCCAACGTGGGTCAGGAAATGACCGCCGGCGACCCGGGCAAATTCTCCGCTACTATCACTTGCGACGGCCGAAACGATGGCTACAACTACTTCTCGTTCACCGAAAAACTCGCCGAAAACGCCGACGACTGGGCCGGAATCGCCGACCATCGCTACGGCGCTGAAGTCAACGACATCGACGTTGTCCTCGGCGAGGCCATGGCTATCCAAAAGGGCGAAAACGCCTTCAAGATTCCCGCCGGCGAATATGAAGTGGCTGTCGATTTGAACGCCATGACCGCTACTATCACAGCAACAACCGTTGCCGCTCCCGTATTCAACCCCGAAGCCGGCGAATATGAGGAATCGGTTGAAGTGACCATCACTGCCGAAGAAGGCGCTGAAATCCGCTACACCATCGACGGCGCAGAACCCACCGCAGAATCGGCTCAATACATCGAGCCCATCGTCTTGAACGAAATCGGAACCACAACCACCATTAAGGCCATCGCTATCCGCCACGAAGTGGCTTCCGATGTCGCTGAAGCCACCTACTCTGTTATTGCCAAGCCCGAGCCCAAACCCGAAATGAAGCTCACAAAGATTTGGGAAGTGAAAACCAATGGCAGCCCGGCAAGTAGCGATGCCCGCTTCGCTACTGGCTTTGGCGAAAAGGTTTATGTCGCCGACAAGGCCGCTGGTGAAGTCAAGGTTTACGACACCGAAGGCGCTAAGACCTTCGCTGCCGTAGAAGGCATTGGCGTTGGAATCACCTCCGACGACGCCGGAAACATCCTCGTCAACAAGGGATTCCCCGATCCCACTTCGTTCAGCTCTTGGGTAATCATCGAACCCGACGGAACTCAGCACGAACTCTCTCTCGAAGCTCCCGAAGGAATCGAGGCCGCTCGTACCGACCAAGTCGGCCGTATCGTCGGTAACGTCATGAGCGACGAAGGCGGTTACATGTTCCTTACTCCTAACGGACAGACAGCCGTTGCCGCCATTAAGATCGTCAACGGTGAACAAGATGTCGACAACTCGCTCGCTTCGCCCGCCGTTGCTGCCCTCTCTACATCCTACATCGCCCAACCGATGTTCGAAACCGTTGAGGACACCGAAGCTTACGCCGATCCTTCAGCCGCCTTCTATCTCCGTCTCCGCACAGATCCCGCTATGGTGAAAGGTTGGAACGAAGAGGCCACCGAACAAGTTGATATCGCAACTGTCGGCGCCGGCGGTGAAGAAGGCTTCGACTACTTCTGGTTCAACAACGAAATGTATGCCGTAGCAGGCACTGCCCGCACCAACGAATTCCACGTCAAGAACCTCACCACCGGTGAAGTCGCCGCTACTAATGCCGACGATCCCGTCGAAGCTGTTGCCAACCAGTTCCGCGCTTACGTCGTCCGCAAACTTGCCGACGATGCGTTCGGAATCTACGTTTGGAACTCAGGCTACTCTGCCGCATACTACGTCTATGGCGATCCTTCGGGCGTCAACACCATCGACACCGACAGCGATGTCGTGACAACCACCTACTACAACCTCCAAGGCGTGCGCGTCATCAACCCCGCCGCAGGTCAGATTGTAGTCAAGGTTGACACCCTCGCAAACGGACGTGTCCGCACTTCTAAGGT
>CADBML010000185.1 GCA_902795825.1 uncultured Bacteroidales bacterium | reverse complement strand
TTTTTTTGAACGAGGAATTTATAGAAAGCCCCTACAATCTTATTTAGTGGAGACCGATTTATATTTGCCGCTGAACGAGATATCGATTGGGTTTTCGTTGCCTTTTCGTCGTTACGTGATTTTTTTTGAGTTTTTTTTCGTTAAAAATTTGCAGGATTGGAATTAGTGACGTAATTTTGCAGTCGCAATCGCAAAAAAGCGGTTTGCGCTCCTTGAAATACGACGATTGGTGCGGTAGTTCAGCTTGGTTAGAATACATGCCTGTCACGCATGGGGTCGCGGGTTCGAGTCCCGTCCGCACCGCGAGGAGAGAGAAGCCCGCGAGTTTGAATTCGTTCAGCTCGCGGGCTTTTTCGCTTCTGTCAAGCATGTCAGTTCCGGCTCACTCTTTGTTGATGTGGGCTATTTTGAAGCATCGCTCGATGGCATCGCGTATGATATGGGCGTTTTCGTCGTTGGTCTTAAGTATGCGGATGATGTTGTTGATGTATCTGTTGCGCGAACCTTCGTGTTTGCGCATTTTCCTCTCAGTAAATGCCGACACGTTGCTTTTATAAATCATCTGTTTGTAGTTGAACACTTTCAAAATGGATGCGTATTCCTCTTTGCGGGCGTAATAGCTGAAAGCGTCGTAGTATCTTTGATAGATGGCGGATGCTTCGATTTTTCGGGGTAGTTCGGCGAGATATTTTTCGATTTCGGAAATGTCGTCGGCTTTGTGGTCGATGATGGTTTGGGTGATGCGTTTCACTCGATGCCGCGTGTGTTCGATCACTTGGGCTTTCATTTCGCTTTTGAAAAGGCTGACGATGTTGTTTTTTACCGATTCGAAGGCGTTGTTCGGGTTTCGGCCGTTGAACCGCGCCACGGCCTTTATCACATCCTCAAGCATTAGTATGTTCTCGATTTCAGCCACGTCGGCCACGAAGATTTTGCGTTTCCGCAGCGATTCTACCTCCTCGTCGGTGCGTCGGTCGCGATCGACAATGCCGTAGGCGTCGGTGTTGTGGAAATCCTTTAGGTCGTTGAACGACCGCACCGACTCAATCACTTTGTCGCAGGAGCCGAGCGGCTTGACGGCGAATCGGCGGAAAATCAGCGGATAGAGTTTCGAATCGATGGAATGGGTGGCGTCGCCTTCGATGAATAGCACAGGCTTGCGCTCGCCGAGGATTGAGATATAGGCTTCGTCGGACAGTTTTGAGTTGGGCGGCAACACGGCATAGTTCCAAGTCTCTTCTTCGGAATTGTAACTGCGCACCCAGATGGTGGTGCTGTCGGTCAGCGACGATGAGAAGTCGAGGTTGTGAGTGGTATAGACGAAAGTGCAGTCGGGGCGCAAGCTCTCGATGGTGTCCCAAACGACGTGCTCGATCGAGGGGTGGAGAAATTCCGAAGGGTTATCGACGAAGATTGTTGCTTTCTCGGGGGCGATGATCGCGGCGCCGATGTAGAACATCACCGCTTTTTCGCCCTGCGACAGCTTTGCCGAGGAATACTCGTCGGAGTTCTTGCGGCGCGAGAAAATCAGTTGTCCCTGCCGGTGAAGCACTTTGTTGTCGGGGAATATTTCCTGCCATGTGGTGAGGAGTTTGTCGAGCCGAGTTGGCGGTAACGGATGGTCGGGGGTCTTTCCCAGCGACTTCATCTTATAGTTCATGAGGTTCTGCATCTCTTCGTGGAAGAGCACTTCAATCATCTTGTCGAATTGAGTGCGTGCGTTGTCGCGGAGAAACGGGCTGTTCTCAATCGCTTTCGAGTATTGGCTGTCGATTGAGTGGGGTAGTTTATCGGGCTTGTCGCTCACGAAGAAAGCCTGCAAAGGCGAAATTCGGAACACTCGATGTTGGTTGAGGGTCGATATGAGTTTGGCGGTGAATCGGCTTTTTCCGGCACCGTTCGCGCCGATGATGGTTATTTGTTGGCAATCGTCGGTGATGGTTTCTGCCGGCTTGCCGTCGCTGCGTTTTGGCAACACGAGTTTCATGACTGCTGTGGATTTAAGGGGATTTCTGTAAATTGTCTTTCAGTAAATTCAGAGAAGATATTTGGAAGATAGTTGGCGGGAGCGAGGGGGCAATGCGGGCATTGTGACCGAGCGGCCGTCAAGTAGCTGCAAATATAATCCTGAATTTACGAAAGAGTTCATTGTTGTTTGGGTTCGCATCTTATTTGAACGGAGAATTTATATAAAGCCCCGAGGGGGGACTTCTATAAGTTTTCTTTCGCAAATATACTTAAATGCGTTGACAAATCAAAATGTAACCGAAAAAAGATCCAGTTTCGCACATGGAATTACGTCGGAATTACGTTGTGAATTGCGTCGGTCACATTGCCCCTGTTAACCTTGTTAAGGGGTTAACAAGGTTAACAAAACCGATTGCGGCTTGCGCAATTTCATACGCCAATCCGATGGTATATTATTATTTTACAACTATTTAGCAAGTGAAAGCAGACTCGCAACTCCGTCCCAAATCTGTTAACCCTGTTAACCTTGTTAAGGGGTTAACAACAATTTGAGAAAATGTCGGGTTTCATTCATAAATCCCCGTAGTGCAAAAACAAAAAAAACCTCGACATCAGAACATATACACATTCCCCGTCCCGCCGACGAAACAATCTGTGCTAATCATCGACACGTATTGTCGGGAATTATCCATTAATTATAGGGGATTTCTATAAATTCCCCGTTCAAAAAGATATTAAAACGAACAATAACTACGATGAACTCTTTCGTAAATTCAGGATTATATTCGAATCTGCTTGACAGTCACTCGGTCACAATGCCCGCATTGCTCCCTCTCTCC
>CADBML010000184.1 GCA_902795825.1 uncultured Bacteroidales bacterium | reverse complement strand
GCGTCGGCATCGATACCGTCACCGGCAGATGATGCGGAACGGAACGTGCCGCCCTTCATCATGAAATAGTCGTTGGCATGGATACCGTCGGATTTCGACGAAACGATGTTGATTGTGCCTGCATCGATGCGCACGTAGTCATCTGAAGCGATTGCGTGCTTCTTGTTGCCAGTCACGTTGAGAGTTCCGTTGCCGATAAACAAAAGTTGACCTTCGCTGAAGAAGCATGCTTTTTCATCTTCGCCTTCAGGTGTTTTAGTGTACTTCGAAGCATCGACGAGGTTGGTAGTGGTGCCGTCAACGAGTTCGACGGTGATTTTCTTCTTGCTCTGGATGTTGATCGCCGAGCCGTCGTTGTTAGTGATGTTTGCTCCGTCGAGCGCGAGAGTGAAACGCTTGTCGGAATAAATCTTCACTTGACCGGTGGTTGTCGTACCCGTGATGCGGTAGCGGAGTTCAAGGTCGGTGGTCGATTTTACCACCACATCCGCACCGTCCTTCGTCACTTCAACACCTTCGAAAGCATAAGGGTTGATGATTTCAGCATCGTCGCCCACGAAGTTGATTTCAACATCTTCAGTCACTTCGCCAACAAACAATTTTTCAATGCTTGTACGCGACAGTGTGGCTATGGTGTCGAGTTTGGTTACGAGAAGGATGTTTTGGCCTGTTTCATCGAATTTGACGCTGTCAACCCCAGACAAAGAAATACCGTTCGTGAAATTACCTGAGATTTTCACCCACGCGCGTTGCGTGGCCCATGCGGCCGTCACTATAGCGGCAATGGTTGCGATTGCTATCAGTTTCCGTATCATCGCAGCACGATTTTAGAGGTTAAACTACCAGAGCGAGCCACATACACGCCCTTTACTAACTCACTCAAATCGAGCTGATTGCCAGAGCCTGCTTTACACAAAACTCCGTCGAGCGAATACACCTCAATGCCTTCGTCCGACGAATAGAGCACACGGCCTTTGAGCACTAAGCCGCTTAATTCTTTGTCGAGGGCAAGCTCAACGCCCGAATGGTTTTGGTCAAATCGCAATGAAATCAGCCCTTCGGCTAAGGAATAGGTGGTGGAGCCGGTTGTGGTGGTCACTTTCATCTGCCCGTCGGCCGGGAAGGTGACCTCGGTCAACTCCGACAATGCCACTGCGACATCTCCTGTCGAGGTGCGCACATAGACGGTATTGATGTCGTCGGCATAGGCTAAACCGCCGGCCAACAATGCTGCCACGAGCGCAACATTTCTAATAGATTTTTTCATTTTGTTGGTATTTTGAATAAAATTAAAATTTCTCAAACTATCCTATCGTTTGTATCTCAACTATGATTTTGACGATAATCGAGCGCAATTTACCAAAAAAACTCAAACTATGACAAAAAAATGGCCGATAAAATTCTCCGATTCTTGCTAATTGCACACATTTCCCGACCTTTTGACAAATAATTGAACAATAATAAGACAAATACAATACTTTGTCTATCCACTAAATACAACAATCGACAATGGAATATGCACATTCAAATTCCATAACCAAAACCACCTTATAGCATAGAGAACCGACATATTGACAACAAACGGTGAACAGCCGAGCCACATGCCCGCCAAAGTCATATTCCGCCGGAAAAGCGCCTTTCGACGCCCAGCTCGGCAAGTTGCGATGACATCGCAACAAACTATTGACAATTGCTGCCTATTTATTCTGCTCGAAATATTGCTTGATTACCTCCGCTTTTGAGCGGCCTACGATCGAGGAAAGTTCGTCGAGGGTAGCCTCGCGGATGCGTTTCACGCTTTTGAAATGCGAAAGTAAGGAGGTGCGTGTCTTCTCCCCCACCCCTTTTATATTGTCGAGTTCCGAACGAGTCTGCGAAAGGCTGCGGCGTTTGCGGTGGTGTGTGATGCCAAAGCGGTGCGCCTCGTCGCGCAATCGCTGGACTACTCTCAACGACTCGGAATTGCGGTCGATATAAAGAGGAAAGCTGTCGCCGGGGAAATAAATCTCCTCAAGGCGTTTAGCAATGCCAATAACTGTGATTTTGTCGCGAAGTCCAAGCGCATCGAGAGCTTCAACCGCCGAACTTAGTTGGCCTTTCCCGCCGTCAACCACGACAAGTTGGGGTAGCGGCTGACCCTCTTCCACCAAACGGGAATAACGGCGCGTGATTACCTCGCGCATCTGGGCGTAGTCGTCGTTGCCGACGGCCTCCTTGATGATGAAATGACGATAGTCCTTTTTCGACGGCTTGGCATCACGGAAAACAACGCATGACGCCACTGGATTTGAGCCTTGTGTACTGGAGTTGTCGAAACATTCAATGTGGCGGGGCAATTCCGAGAGGCGGAAGTCGGACTGCATACGCTTGAGCGTTTTCAATGTTCTCTGCTCGGGGTTGAATTTTTCAAGGTTGTTAAGATAATCGGCGAGTTGAGCGTTAGCATTTTTTAACGAAACATCCAAAAGTTTGCGTTTGTCGCCACGTTTCGGGATGACAAAAAAAGTGTCGTCATCAACATAATTAGGAGCGGCTTCTACAACAACGGCTTTGAAGCGCACGTCGAATTTTTCAGCCACATCAAGCATGGCGTGCGCCACCACTTCGGGCAGCGACTCGTCGAGAGCGCGCTTGTAGTGAAGATTGTACGAACTTACGATGAGACCGTCGGCCACATGAAGATAATTCACAAACACATCGTTATCATTTTCGACAGCCGTGAAGACATCTACGGTGCCGACGGTTTGGCTCACGACAGCACTGCGGCTCTGATATTTCGCAACTTGTTCGTATTTGATTTTCAACTCGTTAGCCTCTTCAAACCTCAATTCATCGGCAAGATGCGCCATCTCGCCTCGTAGATAAGAAAGAAGGTGAGCCGTGTCGCCACGAAGTATTTGTTTTATCTCGTCGATGTAGTTAGCATATTCCTCCTCCGAAATCATTCCCTCGACGCAGCATCCTCGGCATCGCTTCAAATGATACTCCAAACAGAGACGGGCTGTTTGCTTCGACTTGGGGGTGATTGTCAGCCTGCATGAACGCACGGGATAAAGATCAGTTATCAGCTTGAGGACAATTCGGGCGGAAGTGCGGTTGGTGTATGGCCCGTAATATTTACCCAGCCTCTTGACATAATTATGGGTAAGGAACACTCGCGGATAAGACTCGTTTGTGACGCATATCCACGGATACGACTTGTCATCCTTAAGCAAGATGTTATAGCGTGGTTTATGTTTCTTAATCAGCGAGTTCTCTAATATCAGAGCATCATTTTCATTATTGACAACATGATATTTCAAGTCGGTAATATTCGCCACAAGTCGGCGAGTCTTAGCCGACTCGTGGTCGCGGTTGAAATACGACGACACACGGCGACGAAGATTTACCGCCTTACCCACATAGATCACCTTCCCGGAAGCGTCGTAATAGACATAGACACCGGGCTGTTCGGGCAAAGCCCTCACTTTTTCTATCAGGGCTGAGTCGGGAGTCATGCGGCAAAAATAAAACCGACGGCAGAAGCGGGCTGACCCGGCTCCGTCGTCGGTGTGTCAAGGCGGATTAATAAGTGATGAGCGAAGTGACTTCTGCCTCTTCGGGGAACTTGTCGCGGCCATGGAGCGCCGAGAGTTCGATCACGAAGTTGATGTAGATTTTTTTGGGGTTCATACTCTTGACAAGGTTGTAGGCCGCAGCCATCGTACCGCCCGTAGCGAGCACGTCGTCGTGAAGCACCACGATATCGTTTTCGGTGATTGCGTCCTTGTGTATTTCGATGGTGTCCTTGCCGTATTCTTTGTCGTAGGAAGCCGAAACGGTGTCGGCGGGGAGTTTGCCCGGCTTGCGGAGAGGCACAAATCCTGCGCCGAGTTCGAAAGCGAGAATCGAACCGCCGATAAAACCGCGCGATTCGATGCCGACCACCTTAGTCACACCTTTGTCGCGATAAAGTTGGGAGAGGTCCCACCCCACAATATGGAGGGCACGCGCATCTTTGAACAGGGTCGTGAGATCCTTAAACACGATTCCTTTCTGCGGGAAATCGATGACATCACGAATTTTTGACTTTAAATATTCCATTTCTTGTTAATTGATATTTGAATAATTGTTTGTTTTATCTTTTGATATTTTTCTAATTTCTAAGTTTTTATTCCACAATTGTTCCACGTGAAACATTTCATCTGCCTGACAACATTAACAAAATGCTTATGTCGCTTGGAGAAACGCCAGGAATGCGTGAAGCTTGCGCAATAGTGTCGGGATTAATGTTCTCCAACTTCTGACGAGCCTCAGTTGATAAGGCTGTAATCTCTGAATAGTTGAATTTATTCTTGATATGAATATTTTCAAGCCGCAACATCTTATCGGCAAGCGCCCTTTCTCGTTCAATGTAGCCCTCGTACTTGACACGAATCTCGGCCGCCTCAACTACCTCAGACGCTAATTCCGGCTCAATCTCCCCTAATCTTTTCGACAAAGCGGGAACGATTTCGGCCAAAGACGCAATGGTTAATTGGGGACGTCGCACCAAGTCAATAAGTTTGACTCCTTGGCGCAAAGGCGGCAAACCCATCTTCTCAAGAGAAGGATTAATAATAGAAGCCTTTATATTAAAGTCAGAAAGGAAACCGACAAGGTCATCGACAGATTGCCACTTCTTCGTAAACCAAGAATAGCGGTCATCATCAACCAACCCAATCTCATAGCCGCGAGGCGTCAGACGCAGATCGGCATCATCTTGACGGAGAAGAATGCGGTATTCGGCGCGGGAAGTGAACATACGGTAGGGTTCGTCAACACCTTTAGTCACGAGATCGTCGATTAGCACACCGATATAAGCCTCGTCGCGAGAAAGCGTAAACTCTCCCCCACCCTTAACATTCAAAGCAGAGTTGATTCCAGCAATCAGTCCTTGCCCAGCCGCCTCTTCATAGCCGGTTGTGCCATTCACTTGGCCCGCAAAATAGAGCGATTTGACAAGTTTTGTTTCGAGAGTGTGATTGAGCTGAGTGGGGTCAAAAAAATCATATTCGATTGCGTAGCCAGGGCGATATATCTGAACATCCTTCAAAGCCGGTATAGTCCGCAACGCCTCAATTTGAATATCGATGGGCAGAGACGACGAGAAACCGTTAAGATAATACTCATGTGTTGTCTCGCCTTCAGGTTCGAGAAAAAGTTGATGTTCGGTTTTGTCGGGAAATGTCACAATCTTAGTCTCGATGCTAGGACAATAACGAGGGCCAATACTTTGAATTTGACCATTATAGAGAGGAGAATCAGGAAGTCCGCGACGCAAGACCTGATGTGTTCGCTCGTTAGTATAGACTATAGCACATTCACGCTGATCGAGAACTCTTCTAGAAGTGGGCAAAAAAGAGAATTTATGAAAGTCGTGCTCGCCCTCTTGAACTGTTGTTAAAGAAAAATCAATAGACCGACCGTCGATTCTGACCGGAGTACCGGTCTTCATCCGTGCGACCTTAAAACCTAAAGAGCGCAACTGTTCCGTAAGACCAGTAGAGACTGGTTCAGAAATTCTGCCACCATGGATCTGCTTTCTTCCGATGTGAATCAGACCGTTGAGGAATGTGCCGGCAGTCAAAACCACAGCTTTGGCAGAGAAAGAGACACCAAGTTCGGTCTTTACACCGACCACACGGCCCGAGGAGACAACCAACTCATTTACAGAATCTTGCCACATGAAAAGATTAGGAGTGCGTTCAAGAGTATCGCGCCAGTTAGCCGAAAACTTCATTCGGTCGCACTGGGAGCGAGGGCTCCACATGGCTGGTCCTTTCGAGCGGTTAAGCATACGAAACTGGATTGCAGAGCTGTCAGTAATCAAGCCCATCATGCCACCGAGAGCATCTATTTCTCTGACAATCTGACCCTTGGCGATACCTCCGACAGCAGGGTTACAACTCATCTGCGCGATTTTATTCATGTCCATAGTAATCAGCAGTGTGGCTACACCAAGACGAGCCGCGGCAGAAGCGGCCTCGCATCCGGCATGGCCGGCACCAATCACTATTACATCGTAATCAAAACGCATAACAATCGTAATTCCGCAAATCAAAAATCATGAAGGGATGCCAAAGCCTCGTCCTCAAAGGATTCCATAATCTCCCGTTCGCCGGGTCCCTTGTCGTTGATTCCGCAAAGGTGCAACACGCCGTGCACAACAACACGCATCAACTCCTCTTCATACGATTTACACAAAACCAAAGAATTACTCCTCACGGTGTCGAGCGAAATATAAATATCGCCAGCGATAAGCTTGCCGCGGGAATAATCAAATGTGATGATGTCGGTGTAATAATCGTGTGAAAGAAATTGGTTGTTTACCTTGAGAATCTCGTCGTCGTCGCAAAACAAATACGTTATCTTTGAAATTAGCTTGCCATGCGACAACGCAACTGACTCCAACCAACGATTTAGAAGGTCGTACGAAACGGCAGGCATTTCGACTCCCTTTGACAACCATTCAATTTTTTTCATGTACGAATGATATTACTCGCAAAATTACAAACTTTTTCATTACCCGCAAAGAAAATGTGGAACAAACCGACTTTTTTGAGAATTTTAATGTCAAAAAAATTTTCTTATAAAAAAACATTGCAGAAAAAAATCGGCGTTAATAAATGGGAAACAGAGTGTTATCAAAATTTTTAGCCTTTGAGAATCGAACAAACGGTCAACAACAAGACGAATGGGTAAAATATCCAACTTTTTGTAGTAATTTTACGAAAAGAACAGAGAGAAAAGACGAAATTCATTAACATAATTTAACAAGGATGAAAACTGCCGACGTTTGGAAAGAAGAACTGAAAAAAGCGGCCAAGCCGGAAAAAATCGCCGTATTCCAAAAATTTTTCAAAACCGGGAAAGGGGAATATGGGGAGGGCGACATATTCATCGGCCTCGCCGTTCCCGACAACAGGAAAATCGCAAAGACAAAATGGGAATGTGGTATAGACGTATTGGACGAAATGATCAGTAGTGAAGTCCACGAACATCGCTTGTCGGCACTATTATGCCTTGTTGAAAAATACCGCAAACTCAAAAAGGACCGCAACGCTTGCGAAGAACTCATAAAATTCTACCTCGACCATGCCAAGAATGCAAACAACTGGGATCTCGTCGATCTGTCGGCAACATACACTATAGGGGAGTGGTGTGTCGAAAACTCCGACTTTTCACTGCTCTACCGATTCAGCGAAAGCGCCAACCTTTGGGAACAAAAAATAGCAATAGTCGCAACCGCAACAGCTATACGAAAAGGGATATTCTACCCTACAATAACCATTGCCGAAAAATATCTCTCACACCCACACGAACTCATACACAAGGCCACAGGATGGATGCTACGTGAAGTAGGGAAGCGTGACATAAAAGCATTGCGGGACTTCCTCGACAAACACAGCCACGAGATGCCACGGACGGCTCTTAGATACGCAATCGAACGCATGGACGAAGCAGAAAGAAAACACTATCTCGCGTCAAAAACGAAAAAAAATTCCGAAAAAGCTGAAAAGTAAAAAAAACTATATATATTTGCAGTAAAGTTAGCGAAGGAGGTCGCAAGAGGAGACAAGCCGACGCAAAGCAACGAATATGGAGAAAATATCAGCCACAATAATCACCTTAAACGAAGAAAAAAGAATCAACGACTGCCTTGACTCGCTTGAGGGCATCGCCGACGAAATAATAGTTATCGACTCGTATTCTACCGACCGCACAGTTGAAATATGCGAAAAAAGGGGATGCCGAGTAGTTCGCCGCCACTTCAAAGGCTACGGCATTCAAAGACAATATGCCACGTCGCTGACAACACATAGCCATGTGCTCTCAATCGATGCCGACGAGCTACTGTCGCCAGCTCTGCGCGAATCGATAATCAACCTGAAAAAAAACGGATTCGAACACCGAGTTTATTCATTCTCTCGACTGAATTTCTATTGCGGGCAACCCATCCGACACTGCGGATGGTATCCGAATTTTCAGATACGCCTTTTCGACAAACGCTACGCCAACTGGGACTTGCACGACGTGGGAGAGCGCGTGATTTTCGCCGACACACTACACGAGCAACCGCTCGACGGCGACCTGCTTCACTACCGATGCAACACCCCTGAAGAGTACCGCCGCATTCAACGCCGACATTCAGTGATTGAAGCAGAAATCCTTGTGGCTAAAGGCAAGCCCACCAACGCCGTCAGCGGATTCTTCAAGGCTCTTTCAAGACTAATCGGCTGCTATATCGGCAAAGCTGGAATACTCGACGGTCCAGAGGGGTGGGCCATCAGCCGCGAACACTACTATTCGACAATCATCGCTTACCGAGTGGCACGGCAACTCAAGCGCGAAAAAAAGAGAAAGGAATGAGCCTGAAAATCGTCCGACACCCCGACGTTCCCGACGAAATAATCCGACTAATCGACGACACCGCCGCAAACGGCGTGCCGACCACTGCCGAACACATCTACGACGGCAAGCGGAACACGCTCTACAGGGTGGGGGAGTGCAATGTCAAACAATTCGGACGGCCCAACGCACTCAACAAATTCGTCTATGGCATATTCCGCCGAAGCAAGGCCCGACGCTCCTACGAACATGGCCTTCGGCTTCTGTCGCTCGGCTTCGACACTCCGCAACCTTACGGATACATCGAAAAAACTCACTGCGGATTGTTCACCGACAGTTATTATTTCTGCCAACAACTCGAAGGGGTTGCCACGATGCGCGACTGGGAAACAGTCCTCAACGACCGAACGCTTCTCACAGATTTCTGCCGCTTCTCCCTTCGCCTTTGGGAGAAGGGCGTTTGGCACAAGGACTACTCCCCGGGCAATATCCTTCGCGACATTGACGAAAACGGCAACAACCGCTTCCGCCTCGTAGATCTCAATCGCATACGATTTATAAAAACAGGCAGAAAGCACCTCGTCGAAATGTTCACCAAGATTTCAATCGACCGCTCCGTTAACGAGCAAATATGCCGTTGCGTGGCTGAAGTGGCCGGAATAGATGCCGAAAAATTCGTGGCCGACGTAAAAAGAAATCTTGAAAAGTACTTTGCGAAAAAACACCGCAACAAAGTGCTGAAACGCATTTTTTTAAATAAAACAACAAATTGAAAGCCGCCACCGACAAGCGACGCTCTTTGACGCTAAGCGTCATCTCCCTCGGACTGCCGATTCTCGTCAGCGAATTGGGCCATATCGCCACGGGCTTCGCCGACAACATGATGGTGGGGCGCTATGCCACTGATGCTCTTGCCAGCGCTTCAATGGTAAACAACCTTTTCAACATCCCCTATTTGGCTTGCATCGGGTTCGCTTTCGGAATAACACCGCTCGTGGGAATGAGGTTCGCCCAGTCGAACTACAAGGCCGTCGGTTCTCTTCTCCGAAACGGAATCATGGTCAACCTCCTTTTCGGACTCGCCGTCAGCGCGGTAATGCTTGTCATATACTTTTGCCTCGACCGACTGGGTCAACCCGACGAGTTACTCCCGATTATCCGCCCTTATTTCATAATAAACATCCTCGGAATCATTCCGATAGCCCTTTTCAACGTGTTTGCGCAGTGGAGCTACGGCATCAAACAGACCCGCATGCCGATGTGGATAACCCTCATTTCAAACATCATCAACGTCGCGGGCAACTACGTACTGATTTTCGGCGCTTTCGGAGCCCCAGAAATGGGCCTCACCGGCGCGGGCATATCCACCCTCATCGCGCGAGTGTTCTGCCCTGTTGCCGGCTGCCTGATTGTGGCGCGTCACTCGAGCTACCGCAAATTCTTCAGTGCCATCAAGGCCTCAAAAGCCGAAAACCGGACGGCACGGAAGCTCGCCGCCACCTCGCTGCCCGTGTCGCTGCAAATGACGCTCGAATCGGCGTCGTTTTCCATCTCGGCAATTTTCATAGGATGGATTGGCACTGTGGCCCTCGCGTCGTACCAAATAGCCACCATCGTGAGTCTGCTCGGCTTTTGCCTCTACTATAGCATGGCATCCAGCGGAGCCATCCTCGTGGCAAACGCCGCCGGACGTGGCGACAACGCCGGAATGCGCCGCGCGGCCTTTGCCGCCTACCGTGTGGTCATCGCTTTGGCTGTGATAATGTCGGCGGTGTTTCTCTTCGCCGGTCCCATACTTATCGAAGCCTTCACCGACGACACGGCGGTAATCGAGTATTCCCTGTCGCTGATTCCACCGTTGATTCTATACCAACTTGGCGACGCCACCCAGGTCACATTCGCCAACTGCCTTCGAGGCACGGCCAATGTGATGCCTATGCTGTGGACAGCGATGGTTTGCTATGTGGTGGTAGGCATTCCGGCGGCCTACATTTTCGCATTCCCGATGGGGTGGGGCGGTCCCGGCATCGTTTACAGTTTCAGCGTGTCGCTATTCCTCGCCGCCGCCCTTTATCTGTTTTTCTTCCTCCGCACAACCCGAAGAAACGCCACCGGCACTATGCATTGTCAATAGCCCCCTCCGCCCTTTGCGGCTCAAGATAAAAAGCCAGTATTGTCTCAAACGACTTTGCCCCATCAATCTTCTTCGCAATTTGACTTCGCTTTTGATAAATATAACGATGATTGCGATATCGGGTAAGGATTGATATTGTTGGAACTGAACATTCACATAACGTCAGCAAGACAATTCTCCATTCCTGTGCATCAAGACAAGTAATCTCGTCACGCATACGCTTCATCACATTGTTTTTCTCTGTGTTGACTTTATTTTCGAGTTCATCGAAAAAATTATCGTCGGCGATTTCCAAAAAAGACTTTTTCAATCTGTCAATCTGATTCTTAATAGGCTCTTTATCGTCATCGACCATCTCAAGTCCGTTAAAAAGCAATGCCACATGTCGCTTGAAAAGCGACATATTATTATGGTCGAGGGCGCTACTCCTGAGCTTTTCCTCTTTTAATTCTCCCATTAAAGCTTTTTGTTCGGCTTTTCTGTGGCGATACCGTATTAAGAATAACACACTAGCGAACAACAGCATTATGGCAGAAGAAATACCGATTGTCGCCGCCAATTTCATATCCGACGATTTTTTCTCAAGTTTTAGTTTCTCGATATTGGCATCGGCAGTCATTAGAAATCTTTGAAGACTGTTGGTGTTTTTCTTCATCCTTATGTTATGATAGTTTGTCAAGTGTTCGTATGCTTCTTTGTAGTTGCCTAAAGCTTCTTCGAGCGAGGCCATTGTGAACTCGTCATAGTCATGTATTGGATTATTTTCTTTTAGTAGATTTGCATATTGTTCTGCTTGCTCGATATGTCCATTTCTTGCAGATGCGATTGACATGAAGAAATATGAGAGATAATCTTTTGAATATTGAATGGCCTGTTCGGCATATGACAGCGCTTTGCCAAAATTTCTCTCGTTATAATAAACACCTGACATCATGCAATACGCATTTGCGATGCTAGAAGAGTCCATATACTCAACTGCCGTCATCACAGCTTTATTACCATAATAATGGCAAGAATCGGGATTATTTTTTCCATATATTTCACATATGTCGTGATAGCAGTAATATGTTCTCGCATATTCTTTGCATTTCATGAAATTGTCAAGTGCTACTTTAAAGTGTGTAATAATTTTTGCAGAATCAATTAAATCGTTATCGCCATACAAAAATGCCATTCTTAAATGAGCATAACCTGTCAAATAATAGTCTGTTGTGTCAACCTCATCTATAGCACGGCGATACCATTCATAAGCCCTCGGAATGGTTGAGTCTCCGAGGTCTTCTTGCACGGCACCCTTCATTATGTAAGATCTTACTCTGTTTCGAAGGTCGTTTTTTCTCGAATAGTACTCTACGGCAATATCGATTGTAGAGTCATCACTTACAGTCAGCGGTATATTATTTCTGTATTTTGCTAATGTCAATAAATATGCATAGAGGGCTTGGTTGTTTTTTCCTTTTAGAGACGACTGATCAACGGAGTTAATGATTTCTAACGCACGCTGTTCGGGAATCGACTCTCCAAACACAATCTTTGCTGACAAAAGACTGTCCACAGTCACAAGGCGCGCGTCAATTTGTGTCTCTTCACACGAAAACACGACCGTCAAAACCAAAAGTACCGACGCATAAATTAAGAGTTTGTTCATTGTAGTTTTTCTTTGTGAGATGCAAAAATAGTTATTCAAACAGCTTTTTACACCACATCATATGGTTAATAATTGTTAAATTGTGATTGCGCCACTTTTTTTCGAGTCATTTTCGGCATTTTTGACCGCCGAAAAACACACAGAGAATGCGTGTGGATAACATTGATAAAATCTTACTTTTCATTTTTTTTAATCGACTAATAATCAGTGAGATACAAACTGAAAATGACTGCCAAAATATTATGTAATACATTCTTAAGGTTGTAATTTTGCCGCCGAGAACTTAATATTTTGATAAAATGAAAAAACAATTAATGTTCATTTGCCTTTCGTGTATTTTGCTTTTTTCTAGCAATAGTTTATTTGCATATATTAGTGTTGACAGAAGCGGAAAGCATCGATTTGGCAGGGGAACTCGCGAATGTCACTATGTTCCCAATTGTGTTTTTGATTCAAAAAATGGGACGCTTTCGGTGTGCATTTTTGGTGATGATGAGGCTATTGTCGCTATTGAAGATTTTTCTGGTGATGAAATCGCCGAGTATAGTTTCCCCGAAGATGGCCATTGGCACACCTTCTACTTAGGTCATCTCCCTCAAGACGCGTATTTGCTGACGATTGAAACCTCGTTCAGCACATATTGTTATGAAATATATATAGTAAGTAATAATTCTTTCATCGGATAAAAACAATTGGATAATTGTTTAACCAAAAATATTGTATATGAAGAAAAAAGTTTTAATTTATTTGGCAAGTTTACTCCTATTAGGAGCGTGTTCCGACAACAATGTAATTACAAATGTCGATGAAGAATTAAACCATTCCAATGCTCATAGGTCAAATGTTAGGTCAATTGATGAAGTGGTTGAACTTGCGAATCTTATGGAAACAAAAAGTCGTTCTGCAAAGGATTATGACATAGAGGTAATTACAAGCAATACGGTTACACCTATGTCTCGCTCCGGCAATAATGACACACTATTGTATTTTGTGAGCAACGCCGAACATCCACTAGTTATTTCTGCGGATGAAAGATGTTATCCTTATTTTGCAATTTTAGACAACGCGACTGATTCATTGTCAAAACTGTTTGCCGACAGTGAAAATGAAGATATTGCGACAAGAATTATATCACAAATGCTGCCAAACTCTGAAATATACCAACAGATGTTAAAAACACCTGTTGGCATTGACAATGACGGACATGGAGCACGGTGGGATAACATTATCGTCAAGACTGTAACACCAAAAGTTAAAGTGGAATGGAGCCAGTCACATCCATTTAACAAATATTGTCCTGCCGGATGTCCTGCCGGATGTGTGGCCATTGCTGGTGCTCAAGCTTGTACGGTCACAAGGCATATTTCATCTTTTAATGGTAACAATCTTGATTGGGAAAAGATTGTTGGAGTTAAAAACTCAATCGATGCGCTTATGTATAATAATCAATACGTGACAAACTCTATCGCGAGGTTCATTTCGGATTTGGGCTTTGCTATTGGCATGAATTATTCTCCTTCAGGAAGCGGCGCAAAAATTTCAAATCTAATAAAGAAACTTTTTTCCAACAGCAGTTCCATCACATATACTAAAGACAAGAAAAAGATAGAAAGCACCTTGTCTGATTATGCATCAGGGGTTGTCATTGTTGGTTCATACAGAAAAAAAGAAACAGGAGAAACCGTGGGGCATTGTTACATTATAGATGGCTTTTATAAGTATGAAAGTGGGATGGCAATGATGCATGTTAATATGGGTAATGGTGCCAATTACAATGGATATTATTTGGAAAACTTTTCTACCCCAACTTTCATCGAAGATGCCCCAATCTCATATCCATATGATTGGGAATTTCATTGTATACACGCCATTAATTGAAACCATTGGATTTGACATAATACAATAACGGAAACCAATATGAACCTTGTGATGAAATACGTCCTCACACTTTTAACAACAACTTTGCTTTTTGTCTCCTGCGGTGGAGACGATCCGATAGCAACACCTGTATGTTCTTTCCCTGTTGTTTTTGGACTAGACGGCGGCGATGCTTCAGTGGATTATTATTATGAGGGTACCGACACAAAACCTCAAAAATTAGTTGAGGATGTCTTGCTTCAAGACATCGTTCTGCTTGACGGTGATGGTCAAGGGCTGGATTTTTTCTCGACTAAAAGGGCAGTGGGCAATAATTTGTATGAAGAGTTGTCGAATGAATGGCTGACAATCAAAACGCTCAACGAGTCCGACAGCCATAAAATAAACGTTAATATAGCCCAAAGTGAGAAAGAACGTTGTATTGAGTTGTGCCTGTTTGTGAAAGGGTTAGAATTGCCAATTTTGCATATCAAACAAATCGACAAGCAATGAAACTTACTCTCAAG